>CALXMJ010000281.1 GCA_944389445.1 uncultured Victivallales bacterium
AGTTCTGGAGAAACCGTTACGGATTCCGCGCTGACGGCGCCTGCGGACAGTATGCGCTTGTCCTTCCCGAGTACGATATGACAATCGCCGTGACCGCCGGACTCGAAAATATGCAGAATGTCATGACTGTTTTCTGGGAACATCTTCTTCCCGGCATCCGAAAGGAAACCGATACCCTTCCGGAAAATCCGGAAGCATTGCAGCTCCTGAAAGCCGAACTCGCTTCCCTCTCCATCCCTCTTGCGCAGGGCGATACCGCCCGCCGAGGCGAATCCGCCTGCTGGAAATGCGGAGAAAATGATGCGGGGATCCGTTCCATTTCGATTACATTCGGAAAAGACGACTGCACCCTGCTGTTTTTCACGGGGAAAGGCGAGGAAAAAATCCACGCCGGCTTCGGATTCAACTGCGATAATCTGATCCAGTTCCGCGATTCTCTTCCGCGCCGTGCCGCCGCTAGCGCCGCATGGACTGCGGAAAAGATTCTGGAAATTCACGTCTGCAATTACGAAACCCCCTTCTGTGATGTCTATCGGGTTGATTTCGAATCGGAAAAAGTGACGAGAAGCTCCAATACCAATTTCCTCCATCCGCCGCTCGGCCTGTCATAAAAAAATTCTCCGCTTGCTGCAGAACAGGCGGAGAATGAATGAAACCGGTTCCGAAAGTGGTCCGTTCGGAAAATCAGTACGCGGAATCAGGGAAATAAAATTGTTTCGCGTTTGACTTATCTACAATTTCAGAAGGAATGATGACACGCTTTTCCGTGGTCTTTGGCTGCTTTTTCGCTCCTGCAACGGCATGTTCGATGCCGACCGCAATCATGCGCGGAGGATAGGTGACCGTCAGCGGAATCACAGGATCGCCATCCAGAATCTTCTTGACCACGAGCTTGTTTCCTCCTCCGCCGACAATCAGCCGGATATCCTTGCGGTTGGACTCCTGATAGGCTTTGAGCGCACCGACAAGCACATCGTCATCACCGACCCAGACTGCATCAATCTTCGGATATTTCTGAAGGTAGTTTTCCATCAGTTTCAGCCCTTTTTCCGTGTCCCAGTAAGCAGATTGCGATTCCAGAATCCGGATTCCGGGATGCTTTTTCATCTCCGCCTTGAACGCATTGACCCGATCGGAATTGACCGGACAGGGAATGCCCTCCATAATGAGAATGTCCCCCTTGCCCTTGAGCTCCCGGACGATGGCGTCCGCGGCGGCTTTTCCAAAACCGCTGTTATCACCCGCGACCAGCAGATTCTGCACATCCTTCGTCAGTCCGCGGTCAACCACCACCAGATACTTTCCCTGTTTTGCGGCATTTGAGCAGACATTGGTCAGCGGTCCCGGTTCCTGCGGCAGAACCACCAGGGCATCCACGTTCTGCACCAGAAGATTCTCAATCTTGTCAACCTGTTCCGCCGCATCTTTCGCCGTGGAAATGATGATTTTAACCTTGGGATCCTTCTGTTCCCACTCTTTTTTCGCCTGTTCCGCCCACCAGACGATCCCGCCGGTCCAGCCGTGATCGGCAGCCGGGATGGAGACTCCTACCGTTACCGTGTCCTTGTCCTTTGCCGGAGCGTTTTCTCCACACGATACGCAGAAGAGTGCCGCCGCGGCGAGTGCCATTGCCGAAAGCAGAATTTTCATGATAATCCGTTCCTTTGCTGTTTATTTTAAAGTTTTTCTCTGCATCATGACCGCAATAATAATGACAAGTCCCTTCACCGTTCCCTGAAGCGTAACCGAGATTCCCCACATGTCAAGCACATTGGAAACATTTCCGAGAATCAGGATTCCCGCAAGCGTTCCCCAGATCGACGCCTTTCCACCGTTCATCGAACTTCCGCCGATGATCACCGCGGCAATCGCATCCAGTTCATACGACTGTCCCGCACTGGTGGAACTGACCGAATTCAGCCGTCCGCCGAACAGCAGCGCACTGATTCCCGCCGTGGTTCCCGCAATCAGATAGGTGTAGAATTTGACTAGTCCCGTTCGAATCGCCGCATAGCGCGCCACCCGCTCGTTGGAGCCCACCGCGCAGATGTGACGCCCCAGACGGGTCTGCTTCAGAATCACCGAAAACAGAACCGTCAGAATCAGCAGAATCCAGACCGGAAGCGGAATTCCTCCGATCACCGCTCCCCCGAATTCCCGGTAGACGTTGTTTTCCGACGACACCAGTCCCGAATTGCCGAAGTAAAGCGCCAGCGACCGGAAAATCACCAGCGTGCCGAGCGTTGCTATGAAGGGCGGCACTTTTCCCAGCGCAACCAGTGCTCCGTTCGCCGCTCCGCAGGCAGCTCCGAGCGCAACCGCTATGACCGCGGCAACAGCCACGGCCAGCGTCTCCGATCCGGGAACCGCATTCATTCCCAGAATCGAAATCACTCCGGAAAACGCCAGCAGCGATCCCACCGAAAGATCAATCCCGCCCCCCGCTATGACAAAGGTCATTCCAAGCGCAATCAGCCCGCTGTATGAAACCTGCCGCGTAATGTTGATCAGATTCTGAACACTGCGGAAATGCTCGTTCGAAATGCAGCAGATCAGAAGCAGAACGACCAGCGCGGCCCAGGGCCCGCCCGTGCTTTTCAGCAGCGCCGTCAGACGCCGCCACATATTATTTGACTCCGGTTGCAAGATACATGATCTCCTCTTCTGTAACATGTTCGTTTTCCAGTGTTCCGGCGAGTTCTCCGGCACGCATCACCATGACTCTGCTGCACATTCCGATCACCTCTTCGAGATCCGAGGAGATCAGCAGACAGGCTACGCCGGATGCGGCCAGTTCGCTGATGAAATGATAGATGTCGCTGCGTGCTCCGATATCGACTCCGCGTGTAGGTTCGTCGAACAGAAACACACGCGGATGGTTGTCAAGGCACTTCGCCAGCGCCACCTTCTGCTGGTTGCCGCCGCTCAGATACTTGAGTTCCGTTTCGACTGACGCCGTCTTAATCCGGAACTTCTCCACATACGATTCCGCACAGGCCCGCTCGGCACGGCGGTCGATGAATCCCGCATGACAGTAGCGGCGGAGACTCGACAGCGTCGTGTTTTTGTCAAGCGGAAACTCCGTAAGAATCCCCGATCCCTGCCGGTCCTCGGAAAGATACACAATGCCGTGCGCCGGCGCATCGGACGGTTTTCTCAAATGGAGCGTCTCCCCCGCAAGTTTCACCGTTCCGGAGGAACGCCTGCGCAACGCACAGATCGTTTCCGCCAGTTCGGTGCGTCCGGCTCCGGCGAGTCCGGCAAGTCCGGTGATTCCCGGCTTGAGCTCAAAAGAAACATTCCTCACCTCTTTGCCGGAACTCAGATTTTCCACGGTCAGGAGAGCTTCTCCCGAGGGCGGTACCGTCGGCGGGAACATCTGCTTGAGCTCGCGGCCGACCATTCTCCGGGCAATCTCCATGGCATCCAGCGAGGCGGCGGGATCACAGCTGACCAGGACTCCGTCCCGCAGCACGGCAACCCGGTCGCAGATCGTCCGGATCTCCTCCAGACGGTGGGAAATGAAAATAATCGAGGTCCCCGCCTCTTTCAGCTCCTTCATGATGCGGAACAGAATCGCACTCTCATTCTGATTCAGCACCGTGGTCGGCTCATCCATAATCAGCAGACGGCAGTTGACCGAGAGCGCCTTGGCAATTTCCACCATCTGTTTTTCCGCTACGCTCAGGGAGTCGATCATGCGGTCCGGATCCATTTCGACATCCAGTTTCCGCAGGAGCCGCCGTGATTCGGAACGCATGAGCTCGCGGTTCAGAAGCAGTCCGAATCTGCGGGGTTCGCGACCGAGAAAAATATTCTCCGCCACGGTCAGGTCGTTGACCAGATTGAATTCCTGCGGGATGCCGGCAATGCCGTCGGGACCGGTCCGGAGGAGATCACGTCCGAGAAATGTGATGGAGCCGGAATCCGGTTTGTGCAACCCGAGCAGGCATTTGACAAACGTTGATTTTCCGGCGCCGTTTTCTCCGACAAGTCCGAGGATTTCTCCCGTGTGAAGCTCCAGAGAGATTCCCGAAAGGACGGGTGTCCCTCCGAAACTCTTGGTGACGGACTCCGTACGGAGAAGAAGATCGGAACTCATGAAACGGTCAGCCTTTCGCAACAATCAAAGAGACTGCCTTGTCCAGTTCGCCCGCAATTTCGGGTGAATTTTCAAGTCCGGATGCAATGTCGCCTTCGTCGCATTTCCGGAGAAAGACGGGATCCAGCGGAAGCTGGGCAAGAAGATCGGTTCCCGCCAGTTCGGCAAGTTTTCTGCCGCCTCCGCTGGAGAAAATCTCATGACGGTGTTTGCAGTCCGGACAGACGAAGCCGCTCATATTTTCAATGATTCCGGTGACGGGCACCTCAAGCTGTTTGCAGAAGTCGACACATTTCCGGCAGTCGGCGAGCGAAACTTCCTGGGGAGTGGTGACGATCACCGCCTTTTTGTTTCCCGTAATCATCTGGCATGCGGAAAGAGCCTCGTCCCCGGTTCCCGGCGGAAAGTCGAGAATCAGATAGTCGAGCGGTCCCCACTGGACATCTTCGAGAAGCTGTTTGAGCACGCCGATCTTGGCGGGTCCGCGCCAGACAATCGCCCGGTCGGCATCTTCCATGACCAGACCGATTGAAAAGATTTTGAGTCCGTTTGCTTCGACCGGGAACATGCCGTTGTCATTGCCCTCGACGGTCGCGGTCTGGAGGCTGAACAGAGTCGGCTGCGAGGGGCCGTGGAAGTCCACGTCGAGAAGTCCGACCTTCGCGCCTTTTTTCGCCAGGGTCAGCGCCAGCGATGCCGCAACCGTGCTTTTGCCGACCCCTCCCTTGCCGGAAAGAACCAGAAGTTTGTTCTTGATGACGGAGAGTCTGTTTTTGAGTTTTTCATCGGAATTGCAGCCGGATGCGCAGCTGCCGCAGTTGCCGGAACAGGATTCACTCATTTTCAGAAATAGCCTTTCTTTAATTCTATATGAAACAGTTAAGCGTGTTTGCTCTTTTCGATCAATGTGGTTGTCGAGAACCCGGGAACGAATGGAATGAAACGGATCTCCGCTTTGCAGGCAAGGAGGGCGCCCCGTTCGTCCGGGTCCAGTTTTTCCACCGTGTAATCGCCGCCTTTGACGTAGACATCGGGCGCGATTGCGGCGATTTCGCGGTCGCAGCGGCGGGAATGGAAAATGACGATTCCGTCGATGAAGTCGAAGCAGGAGAGCAGAAATGCCCGGTCGTTCTCTTTGCAGATCGGCCGGGTGGGACCTTTCAGTTCCCGGATGGATTCATCGGAATTCAGCAGAACCAGCAGAGCATCGGCGGTCTGCCGGGCGGCGATGAGATATTCAGCGTGTCCCCGGTGCAGAAGATCGAAACAGCCGTTGGTCAGCGCGAGCCGCTGTCCTTTCCGTTTCAGCTCCGCGCGCCATTCAAGAGCTTCCGCCAGAGTCATGGTTTTGTTCGTGTGCCGGTACCGCATCAGTCCACCCTTGCCGGCATATAAACCGAATCCTGCAACAAGAAAGAGGCATTCCCGGTAAAACTGCGGATCAGTTTTTCCAGATCGGGCAGACCCCGTTTGGAAAGGGGATCGCGGACGGTGACGGTTGCTCCGTTCAGCCGAAAGGGCGAAAAGTGTAAGCACCGTGTGACACTCTGGAAGCATACAGAAAGAAAGGTTGAACAGGACGGGCAAGAACGAACTGTTGGAAGATGTTTCCATAAAACTATGTCAC
>CALXMJ010000282.1 GCA_944389445.1 uncultured Victivallales bacterium
TTTCCCTCCTTCCGGAGTTCCGCCAGAAACGTCAGCAGCAGCGTGTCGCAGGCAGAGATCGCTCCGCCGTGATCGTGTCCCGGAAGCGCGTAGTGTCTCGCACACGGATGTCCAAGCGAACGGAGAGTCGCCGCCAGAAAAGCGTTCTCCTCGGGACGCGCCGGCATGTCGAGCCCGGATTCCCCGGTCACGAAAATCACAGGCGGCACCTCGCGCGATGCATAAAACAGCGGAGCATATTCATCAATCACCGGTTCATACGCGGACTGCCGGTACTTCAGATCCTGCTTCAGTTGAAAATGAGTCGTCATCTGACCGGAAACCAGCAGAAGTGCCGAAATCCTCTCCCTGCCGCATCCATACCGTTTCAACAGTTCCGGAGCCATTCCGACCATCGCCGCGAGATAGGCGCCAGCGCTCATTCCGCCGAGAAAAACGCATTGGGGATCCCCGCCGTACTCCTGAATATGGTCCAGCAGAAACGCCGTGCTCTTTGCGGCATCGTCGAGAGAATCCGTACTCTTGAATGCAGCGCCCGAGGTTCGGTAACGGACTTCCGCAGTGCCGTACTCTCCGTTCCAGAATCCGGAGGGACACTCGCGGAAATCGCCGGTCATGCCGCCGCCATGAAACCAGATCACGACAGGGAAACGCGTCTTTCCCTTCGGCAGAGTCAGATAAATTTCCTGCTGTTCCAAATCGCCGTACCGGACGATCCGCTGCGTATACAGTTCCGGATGTTCGTTCCGGAATTCCTTCCATTCACCTTTCATCTTCCATCCTTTTTTTCTATAACGCCGGAGAATCCGGAGCGTCGTCTGTTCACGATTTCCGTTTCCGCAGCTGGCGGTCGATGAACTCCAGCAGGAGCATATCGCTGCTCAGGTGAACGATGCCGTGCGCGTGTCCGCCGAGAACGCAGTGCCGCACATCGGGATGCCCGACCTCACGCAGACACGCCGCCAGATAAGCGTTCTCTTCGACCCGCGTCGGCATATCGAGTCCGGGTTCGCCCGTAATCAGGAGAATCGGCGGCAGATCTTTCGAAACGTAATTCAGCGGCGCATACTCGTCGATCACCGGAGCCCAGGACTCCTTCTTGTATTTCAAGTCAATTTTGAGCTGGAAATGGGTTCCCATCTGTCCGGAGACCAGCATCAGTCCAAGCAACTTGCGGTTGTCATGCCCGTGACGGGCAAGAAGTTCCGGATTCATGCCGACCATTGCGGCGAGCCATGCCCCGGCACTGGTTCCGCCGAGAAAAACGCTCTCCGGATCCCCGCCGTATTCCCGGATGTGTTCCAGAACCCAGACGACGGAAAGAACGGCATCCTCCAGGGAATCCAATCCGGTATCATGACCGTCCGAGAGACGGTAGCGGACTCCGACCGCGGCATATTCGCCGTTCGGCACTTTCATGGGAATGTCCGCGCCGTCACCGACCAGTCCGCCGCCGTGGAACCAGACAACGGTCGGAAACCCCTTTTTCCCTTTCGGAATACCGAGATACAGCTCCTGTTTCGGAAGCCCCTGCCCGTAGACGACTTTTGAAATATCATACTTCCCGGGCTGAAGCTGAAAACAGCTCTTCCAGTTTTCCAGCATTTCAATTTCCTTTCTTCTGAGAGGCTTTCTGTTTGAGCGCATCCAGGATATAGTTGTTCACAACGGCGAGTCCCGGCGTGAGCATCGTCCCGTGATTAAAGGTCGGCAGGAGAACACACCGGACGTTCCGGTCCCCGAAATTGCGCCGGAGCCGAGCCTCCAGAAGCAGATTCTCTTCGACCCGTGCGGGCCATTCCACCTTTGTGTCTCCGGCGATCAGGATCAGAGGAGGAGCGCCTTTGGAAGCGTTCGCGATCGGAGCGTACTCATCCAGCAGAATCGTCGGAGTGGAGGGATCTTTTTTACGGCGCTCGTTCAGGATCTGGAAATGAGTCGTCATCTGCCCGGAGAGCGGAAGGACCGCGGCAAGCTGTTTCGGGTCCGCGCCGAACTTCTTCGGATATTTCGGGGCAAGAGCAATCATCGCAGAAAGATATCCTCCCGCGGAATGCCCTGAAACATACACCATCTCCGGATCGCCTCCATATTCCCGGATGTGTTTCAAAACCCAGGCGACCGCCGCCGCTGCATCGTAAAGATAATCAGGGCACTCCGCGCCCTTGCCGGAGAGCCGATAATTCACCGTCGCAATCGCGATTTTCTTCGAATTGATGATCGCTGGATACGTCTTGTTTCCGCCCGTGATTCCGCCGCCGTGGAACCAGACAAGGGTCGGGAAATTCTTTTCCCCGTCCGGCGTCTTCAGATCAAGCACACACCGTTTTTCCAGATATTCAAGATTTCCCGAACGGGGGAACTCCTTGTCGTAATAGGGAACATTTTTCTTTTCCACAGCGGAGAGCGCACCCGTCGTCAAGGCAAGCGCACAGAAGAGAGCGATTCTTCCGGAAAGACGCATTTTTTCATCCTTTTCAGTTGAAATTTTATTGATTCAAGCGTATTGTATACAATATACTGTATTTCTTTGAAAGCAAGAGGGAGACGGGAAAAATGCTGAAAAAAATGAATCTTTCCGATCAGGCATACGACGAGCTTGTCAAAAAGATCATCTCCGGAGGGTATCCCGGGGGAACGACGCTTCAGGAGGAAAAACTTGCTTCGGAGTTCGGGATCAGCCGGACTCCGGTACGCGAAGCGCTGAAACGGCTTGCCGCGGAAGGACTCATCGAACAGCTCCCGCGCAAAGGGTTCCGGGTTGCCATGCCCGATGACGACGCGCTCACGGAACTCTTTGAATGCCGCTGCGGACTCGAACTTCTCGCCTTGAAAAACGCCATGGGAGCGATTCCGCCGGAGAAGATCGAAACTCTGAAGGAAAAACTGCGCTCGGCGGCCCGGCGAAAGGATTCCCGCAGGATCGCCCTCGAAGCGGACGGCGAGATGCACGCCCTCTTCTCGGATCATTGCGGAAATCGTTATCTCAGCGCACTGATTCAGCAGTTCCGCACGAAGACAGCTCCTTACCGCAACTACCGGAACCGGGAACGCGCTCCGCTGGAGGAGCTCATCACGGAGCGCATGGAAATTCTGGATGCCGTGCTCGCCGGCGACACGGAAAAAGCGTCCCTTCTGCTCAGGAAACACATTCTGAAAGGGAAAAGCCGCTGACGCTCTGCTGTTTCACGGTTCTTCCGCAATCTCCCAGATGTAGTGCCACAAGGTCCGCATGAGGATGAAAAGCTCCCGGCTCTCGATGATGATGGAATAATTTTCCTTCAGGGCGGAACTGATGGCGATCCTGTCGTCATAGATGTACAATCCGGAGATGTTGTCGTCGATCGGCTTCGGCAGATATCGGACGCGCCGGAGATTTTCCTCGCCCGGCCTCATGTAGTCCAGATCGACCTCCTGGGAGCGGTCGCGGATGGAATAGGACCAGATTCCCCGCCGGAGACGCTCGCGGACATACGCCTCCTCCTGTTCCTGGGAAGAGAGCTTGAACATCTCCCGGACCGATCCGAAATAATAGTACCGTTTGGATTTCACGTTCAGGAGTTCATTCCGAAGCACGGCGGCCCCCTCCACGCTGTCATAACAGTGGACGCGGGTCCGGTGGGTTCCCCCCAGATACAGATCCTTCAGACTCGGCAGCAGGGAATCCAGCGTCCGCTGACGCTCCTGCAGAATCTGAGAGAACATTTCGGGATCTTCGGCGGAAAAGATCTTGCGTCCTCCGGAAAACGTTTCCGTAATCAGGCGCTTCTCCTTCAGGATATCCAGTACGTCGTAAACCGTGGGATGCTTGTATTTCGTATATTTTGCGATCTCAATCGCGGTCGCCGATCCGAGCTGAAGCAACGCAAGGTAAACCCGTGCCTGCCGTCCGTTCAATCCAAGCTGATTCAACTGCTCAATGATATTCATAGCATCTCCCCATGTCGTAAAAAAGCGACATCATTTATTTTTCAAAATCCACTTGAAATCAGGTTCACTCAGGATAACTTACACCCGGACAGTGAAAAGAAAAGCGACATCTGTCAAAAAAAAAGGAGTCATGTATGAAAGAGTTTCAGAATTATTTCGAAGTCACTCCGCGGATCGTTCCGGCGGATCAGGAATCAACCATCCGCATCACCCCCCTTTTCGATCATGCGGAACTGCCTCCGGCGGACCGGATCAAGGTCCGCTTCTTTCCCGTGGGCGGTCTCTTCCCGGACGGCACCTCCACACAGGCGATCGACGGGGAACGCGAAGACATCTCCATTAAGCGGGAAGGCAAATCCCTTCTCCTCAAAGCGCGCTTTGCGGGAGAACAGGAACACTGCATTCTGCTGGATCTTTTCGATCTGCCGGGATACCGCGGTTCGGATACATGGGTTGCCAAAGAGAAGAAAGGAATCCGCTTCAATGTCTATTCGCTGCATCCGGATCTCTACCGGCTTCGCCCGTTCAAGGGTGACTTTCATGTTCACTCCGTCTGTTCGGATGGCGCCGAATCACCGGAATACGTTGCCGCGCGCTACCGTCAGATGGGCTTCGACTTCATGGCGGTCACGGACCATCGCCGGTACGAACCTTCCAGGCGGACAATGGAATACTGGAAGTCTCTGAACAACGGGTTCCGCCTCTATCCCGGCGAAGAGGTCCATTCTCCGGACAATCCGGTACACATCATTCACTTCGGCGGCAGTTACAGCATCAACGAAAAAGCGTTTTCCGACGAACAGCGCTATCGGAAGGAGACCGAAGAAATTCTGCGAACCATCCCCCCGGAAGATCTCCCCGCCGGACTCGATCCCTTCCCGGTCGCCGCCAGCGAATGGGTATTCCGGGAGATCCGGAAAGCGGGCGGGCTCTCCGTTTTCTGCCATCCCTACTGGCAGACCAACAAATACGAAATCTGCGAAGCGCTTAGCGATGCCGTTTTCCATCGGGGGAAATTCGATGCCTATGAACTTCTCGGAGGTTTCTACGAATGGCAGTGGCGTTCAAACTCCTGCCAGGTCGCACGCTACGGCGACGAACGGGCGCAGGGACGCTCTTTCCCGGTTGTCGGCCTGAGCGACTCGCACGGTACCGACTGCGAAAAACTCGCGGACTGGAACAGCACCGTGATCCTTGCCGAATCGGACCGGATCGAAGACCTGATTTCCGCGGTCAAAAACGGCACCTGCGCCGCAGTGGAACGGATCAATGAACCGGTGCCGCATGTCTTCGGAGAATTCCGGATGGTGAAATACATCTCGTTCCTCGTGCAGGACTATTTTCCGGCGCACCGCGAGCTCTGTTCCGTGGAAGGGGCTCTCATGCTGGAGGCGCTCGCCGGAAGCGAATTCGCGCGGAAGGCGCTTGACTGCCTCGGAAACCGGGTTGCCGTCTATCGGGAAAAGGCGTTTGCACGGTCATGACACTGACAGCATTTCTTCTGGTCTTCCTTTCCGTTTTCCTGCATGCCACGTGGAACTTTCTGAGCAAGAAGACAAATCCCTCGGGAGCTTTCTACCTGATGTCCTCCTCAACGGCAGCACTGCTCTGGCTGGGATTTTTTCTTCATGCGGAAATATCTCTCACGGCACTGCCGGTTCGCTTCTGGATTCTGCTGGGATGCAGCATCGTCTGTGAAGTGATCTACTGCATCGGGCTTGCGTATGCCTACCGGATCAGCGACATCTCCCTTGCCTATCCGCTGGGACGCGCTCTCCCGGTCCTGATGGTCGCCGCCATCACGATTCTGTTCGGGATCGGAACCAGGCCCTCCTGGCTGGCCATCGCCGGAATGGGAATCATTTTTGCAGGATGCATTCTTCTTCCCCTGAGAACATTACGCGATTTCAACTGGAAGACGTACACATCCAAAGCAATCTTCTTCATCCTGATGATTGCCGCCGGAACGACCGGCTATACAATTCTGGACAGTCAGGCGAGCGCGATTCTCAAGGCTCTGCCCGGAGAAACAGCACTCATGAAATCGTTGTTCTACCTGTTCTTCATCGAGCTTGGAATAGCGCTTGGGCTGGCGGGGTATGTCGCCTTGATTCCACTGGAACGGACGGAATTCAAGAGGCTCTTCCTGCGTTCGCCATATCCTCTTCTCACAGGACTGTGCAGTTCCTCGGCTTATGCGCTGATCCTGCTTGCGATGGGGCGCGTTTCAAACGTCAGTTACATTCAGGCATTCCGGCAGATGAGTCTGCCGCTTGGAGTCCTCGCCGGAATTGTCCTGCTGAAAGAAACGCCGGCGAAACCGAAACTAGCCGGAGTCGCCCTGATCGTCATCGGACTTGTCATCACGGCGTTCTAGAGCCATCCGTCCGCGCGGTCCGCCGGAATGATCCGGTGGACAGAAAACGTTCCACAGCCTGCGCGGCATCCCGGCGCAGAAGAATCAGTGTATGGGAAGAGGGCAGAACCATCCGGTCTTTCTCCGTGGCAAGAAAGGTGTACGGATAGCGGACGGCGCCATCATGCTCCGCCGCCAGCACGCCGATATCGAGATCGGGAGCAGGAAGCGCATGAATCCGCGAATCCGCTTCCGAACGCATGTCTTCCAGAGGAACGATCAGCTTGCGAGTCCATGCGCGGTCATACCAGAAGGAGGCGACATCGGAACCCTTGTTCGGCGGAGCGATCATCACGACGCGCCGAATCCGTTTCGCCAGCAGAGGAGAATGTGCAACAGCGGAACGGAGCAGAAGCGCCCCCATGCTGTGTGTGACCACATGAAATTTTTCCGGAGCAAATCCCTCCAGAAAAGCGGCGAGTTCCCGTCCATGTCCGTCCACCGAACGGATGCGGGTCGGATAATCGTACCCGAAACAGTCGAATCCATGCCTCCGGAGATGATGCGCAATCGGAAGCATGATGTGCGAAGTCATGAACAGACCGTGGATCAATAAAACAGAACCGGAATCCCCTCCGCCTCTAAGCGTAAAGTTGATTCCGGCCTTTCGATATCCCATTGCGGAAAGCTCTTTTTTATTGCCAGCGGATCAGCTGAGCGCCCCAGGTGAGGCCGCCGCCGAACGCGGTCAGGAGAATGCAGTCCCCGTGTTTGAGCATGCCCGCACGGTTCATCTCGTCGAGACAGATACCGATCGACGCGGAGGAGGTGTTTCCATAGCGGTCGATATTGGCATAAACCCGTTCCTCGGGAATCGTGAGACGCGCTGCCACAGCGGAAATGATCCGGCGGTTTGCCTGATGCGGAATCACCCATGCGACCTGTTCCGGAGCAATGCCGGAATCCGCAAGGACTTCTTTGCAGGCGGCAGTCATGGCTGTGACAGCCAGCTTGAAGGTTTCCTGTCCACCCATTTTGATGAAGTGGCATTTTCCATCCACCGATTCATGGCTTGCGGGCATGGCGCTGCCGCCGGCGGGGAGATGAAGAATATCCCCGTAATTGCCGTCCGCGGCAAGTTTTCCGGCAACATAGAAATCGCCTTCGATCTCATCGCCGCTCTCAAGGACGAGAGCAGCCGCGCCGTCGCCGAAGAGCACACAGGTGCTGCGGTCAGTCCAGTCGACAATGGAGGAAAGTTTTTCCGCGCCGATCACGAGAGCTTTCTTATACTTTTTATTAGCCGCCATCATGGAATGGGCGACTTCGATGGAGTAGATCAAACCGGAACACGCCGCTTCCAGATCGAAACACGGACAGGTGCAGGCGCCGAGCTTGCGCTGGACAAGCGCCGCGGTATTCGGAAAAAGTTTATCGGGAGTCACCGAAGCGACCGTGATCAGATCGAGTTCGGAGGGAGAAACCCCGGCCATCTCAAGCGCTTTCAGCGCGGCGGCATACGCGAGATCGGACGTGGCAGTCTGCTTGTCGGCAATATGACGTTCCTTGATGCCGGTACGGGTGGTGATCCATTCATCGGAGGTCTCGACCATCTTTTCCAGATCGGCGTTCGTCAATACTTTTTCCGGGACGAACATTCCCGTGCCTTTTATCCTGATTCCCATAAAGCAGATGTCTCCTCTTAAAAATTCAAAAATTCAGATGCGGCCGGATCAGCAAACCGTATGATTCACCGCGGCGCCGCATTCTTTGATACGTTTTACAATTCTGTCCGTCAGTCCGAGTTTCAAATAGCTGTCCGAAAGACGGATGGCATTTTTCACGGCCTTCGGCGAGGAAGCCCCGTGACCAATGATGCACACGCCCCGAATTCCCAGCAACGGCGCTCCGCCGAATTCCTCCGAATCGGAAATTGCCTTCAATTCCTTGAAGGCGTCCTTTGCCAGAAGAGCTCCCGCATGACGGAGCGGGTTCCGCGTAAACGCCTCCTTCATCCAGTGGAAGGTTGCCCGGGCAAGCCCTTCGGAAGCCTTCAGAAGAGAATTTCCCGTAAAGCCGTCACAGACGATCACATCGCACGCCGCCTTGTTGAAGATGTCGTGACCTTCCACATTGCCGACGAAATTGATCGGCATGCCGGAAAGCATTTTGAAAACCTCTTTGGTCAGTTCATTTCCCTTGACATCCTCGCCGCCGACGGAAAGGAGCCCGATCCTCGGCCGCTCCATCCGGCACGTGATTTCCGCATAGACCTCCGCCATGATCGCAAACTGAACGAGATTGATCGGTTCGCAGTCGGTATTCGCACCGACATCAATGAGAATTGTCTTGCCGCCCACCGCCGGCATCAAAGTGGCCAGAGCGGGACGGTCCACCCCGTCAAGGGTCCGGAGACGGACTTTGGTTGCAGCGACTGCGGCGCCGGTATGCCCTGCGGAAACGATCGCATCAGCCTTCCCGGCTTTCACCAGATCGGCACAGACGGTGATGGACGATTTCTTCTTGGCCCGGAGCGCGGCGGTCGAGGGATCACTCATCTCCACGACCTGTTCCGCATGAACCAGTTCAATCTGCGGGGAGTTCTGCAAACCGGCTTTTTCCAGATAGAACGCCAGTTTCTCCTGGTGTCCCACGAGAACAAGCTGAATTCCAGGCAGCTCCTGCAGAGCCTGCTGGACGCCTTCGATCACAACACCGGGAGCAAAATCGCCCCCCATTGCATCCACCGCAATTTTCATAAATGTCCGCCTCCCCGGCCCGGCAGAGAATTACTGTTCAACAGTAAGGATCTGTCTGCCCTTGTAGGTTCCGCAGTGTTTGCAGACCGTGTGGGAAGCTGCGGGCTCGCCGCAGTTCGAACAGAAATTCGCCTGGACTCCCTCGTAAGCATTGGCAGCCTGACGATGACGTCTTTTCATTTTCGACATTTTTCTTTTTGGAACGCCCATTTTGTATCTCCTGTATAAAGATTGAGTTTTTCTCTCTGTTCCGCACTTTTCTTACGGCATTGCATAGAACAGGGAATATAGCACAATTTCGCTTTTTTTCAACCTTGATTCAGAGTTTTTTCTGACTTTCGGCAACATCCAGAATAATTCGTTCCAAAGGAATTTCCGCTTTCCAGCCGGTCAGCTCCCCGATCGCACTGCAATCCGGCGCGCGATGAAGCATATCTTCAAAACCGCTCTCATAGGCTTTGTCATAGGGAACCATCTCAATCTCCGATCTCGAATGCAGCAGGGAGATCGTCATTTTTGCCAGTTCCTCCATCGTGACACTCCGGGTTCCCCCAATGTTGAAGATCCGCCCGGCAATATCGTCACGCTCCATCAGCAGCCGGAGCGCGCGGACCGTATCGAAGACATGACAGAAACAGCGGGTCTGCTTTCCTGTCCCGTAGACTTTCAGAGGAGTATTCTTCAGCGCCGCGGAAGCAAAACGCGGAAGCACCATGCCGAATTGTCCCGTCTGGCGCGGACCGACCGTATTGAAAAATCGGACAACCGTCCCGCGCAGCCCCTTGTTGCGATGGTACGCCATCAGCAGGAATTCATCCAGCAGCTTGCTGCACGCATACGACCAGCGGGAATGGGTCGAAGGCCCGATAATCAGGTCGTCCTTTTCCGAAAAAGGCAGCTTCGTGGATTTTCCGTAAACCTCGCTGGTCGAAGCGAGAATAATCTTTTTGTTCCAGGCTGACGCCAGAGCCAGAATCCGCTCCGAACCGTTCACATTCGTCATGATCGTCCCGATCGGATCGCGGACAACCAGCTCCACTCCGACCACCGCCGCAAAATGAAAAATCACATCCGCCGCTTTCACCATCTCTTCGAGGACGGGCGAATCAATCATATTGCCTTCCGCAAAATGAAACCGCGGATCGTGCTTCACCGCTTCGATGTTCGCCGGAGAACCGGTGGAAAAATCGTCAATGGAAAACACCTCGTGACCATCCTTCAGAAGATTTTCCGTGAGATGACCGCCGATGAATCCCGCGCCCCCGGTTATCAGAATCTTCATCTTGCCTCCTTTGCCACCGGGACATCCGGACGGAACGCAATGCCGAATCTCCGGAAAAGAGCGGCGAAAATTCCGATCAGGATATATACATTCACAGCGACGAAGGCCGTCAGTTCCAGATGAATACAGGCACAGATCAGCACAAAGAACACCACCAGCATCCGCTTTTTGTTCCGTTTCAGCGACAGCAGCCACTTGGCAAAATGCGTATACTGAATCCGGCTGACCATCAGCAATCCGAGGATCGCGCAGTAAACGGGAAGAAAGACCGCAAGATACCTGATCTCAATCCCCAGGGAATTGTAATAGATCACAGTTGTACAAATTGCCGCGGCGGCACCGGGAGACGGCAGTCCGGAAAACTTGTCACTGCCCTTCTTTTCAATCATCGCATGAACATTGTAGGTTGCCAGACGGAGGGCGGCGCATCCGAGATAGATTGCTGCCAGCGCCCAGACGATCAGGAAATTGCTCTCATTGAAATTCGGCAAACTGTGGGTCATCACGACAATCAACGTTGCAGGAGCGACACCGAACGTCACCATATCGGCGAGGGAATCCATTTGAATGCCATGCATGCTGGCGGCGTTCAGAATCCGGGCGGCAAAACCGTCGAACGCATCGAATACCATGGCAAAAAGAATCAGAAAGGCACTTGTGGCAAGGATCTCTGCGGAATCAATCGCCCCGTCCGACGAAATCATCACCTCGTACACCCGCAGGGTGTTGATGATAGCGGCAAATCCGCAGAGCGAATTGCAGATGGTAAGAGAATTCGGAACAGCCTTGAGCCATCTGTTCCTTTCAAGAAAGGCTCTGACATTCTTCTTCATTTGCCGAATCGCCTTTGTAAAAGATTATGCGTTGTTTTCCCTGTTCAGCCGTGCCATCACGGTCAGGCCGCCCTGAACCTTGTCGCCGAGACGGACCATGATTTCAAGATCGCTTTTTGCAGGAATGTAAAGTTCCGTTCTGGAACCGAATTTAATCATGCCGTACCGTTCGCCGCGTTTGAGAGAGGTCCCAGGCTGAGCTTCGCAGACAATGCGGCGCGCCACCGCTCCGGAAATCTGCTTTACGGCTATCGGATACTCCTTTCCGGCAACCGTTGCAATTCCGGCGATGACCAGGGATTCATTCTCCTTGATTGCTCTGGAATCGCGTGCGTCGTAATAACAACCGTTCCTGTGTTCCCGGAACTTCACAACCATATCGGCAGGAGCCCGATTTAAATGGACATTGAAAACGGAAAGGAAAATTCCGACCCGGAGCATGTCCCGCCCTTCGAACACCTCGGCAATCTGAGGATAGTCGGCGGCGCGGATGAGTTCAATATCCTTCACGACTCCATCCGCGGGAGAGAGCAGAAGATCATCTTTCGGCGCAATCACCCGGCTGGGGTCCCGGAAAAAACCGGCGAACGCGGTCCAGAGGGCAATCACCAGAATCGAAAGATAAATGCCGGCGCTGTGCGAAAGGAAAATTCCGCAGGCGACCGTACCGGCCAGAAGGACCACTGCCAGTGCGGTGGCAATGCCCCATTCCCGTTTTCCATATCTCGTCAGCTTCATTTCAAATTCTCTCCTTCTTCTTCACTGTATCCGCAGGGCTTCCTAAACCCTGACACCTGTCAAGGACAGCAACTCTTTTCTGGTAGAGACATTCGCATGACACAGAGCCAGAGCAAGAGCATCTGTCGCATCGTCCGGAACTCCGGAGATGTCGATGCCGCAAATCGCCGCCATCATAGCCGCGACCTGCTCCTTGGATGCGTCGCCCCGTCCCACCGCCGCCCGTTTCGCCGATTTCGGCGAATATTCGAAAACCGGCACAGATTGTTCGGCAAGCGAAGCGATCACAGCACCTCTTGCAAGACTCAGGATCATTGCCGTCCTGATATTTTTATATACAAAAGCAACTTCTATTGAAGCGGAATCCGGATGGAATGTCCGAACGATCTCCCGTATTCCGCCGGAGATGCGCCTCAGGCACTCGCTGTGGAGCAGATCTTTTCCATTGTTGATCAGTCCGCAGTCCAAGACATTGCAGCGGCCCGGGGCAGTTACCTGAAGAACGGCATATCCGGTTTTCCGGATTGCCGTATCAATTCCCAGAACAGTAAAAGGAAATCCTTCAGGCACTTTGGTTCACTCAGTCTTCCTCGGAGATCTGGTCAAGGACCTCGCTGGCGATATCGGCGTTGGAATGGACCGCCTGAACATCGTCCAGATCCTCAAGCTTGTCGATCAGACGCAGGACCTGCTGAGCAACGGAAAGCTCGTTGATACCGACCAGATTGTCCGGTTTTCTGGTCACGCCGGCTTCCGTGGTTGTGATGCCAGCAGATTCCAGCGCTTTGGAAATCGGTTCGAACGCTTCGGGCGCGCCCCAGATTTCGGCGGTATCCTCATCGACTTCGATATCTTCCGCGCCGGCATCAAGGACGACATCCATCAGTTTTTCCTCGTCGGCGTTTTCCCCTTCCACAACGAAATGAGCTTTGCGCTGGAACATCCAGGAAACCGCGCCGGAGTTCGCCATGTTTCCGCCGGAACGGTCAAGAACAAGAC
>CALXMJ010000283.1 GCA_944389445.1 uncultured Victivallales bacterium
ATCCGAAACGGAACCCCTTCCGCCGGTCCCTGAGAAATTTCGCGGAAACAACGTGGAACGCATTTCCCGTTTTTTTTCGTGGAACCCGTAAAAATCATTTTCCCCACTCGTTTCCCAATTTTGCCAACATACTGTGAGTCGAGCAATGTCCGTATAAATGACTGGCTTGGCGACGGAAAGGAAAACGAAGGATTCTTGTTTTCTTCTTTCGTGCCGATGAAGAACCCTCACGGAATCAGGACAAAAAAAACGGGGCGCTGAAACGCCCCGTTCGAATGATTGGAAGAGTAAGACGGTTACGCGGGAAGAGCCGCATCCTTCTTTCCTTCCGGAATCTTTGCGGATTTGCCGGAGGATTCTTTCGTTCCCTTGTTCTTGTGCCAGAAGCCGACAAGAATCGTGGCGATGAAGATTGTGGAGAACGTTCCGACAATCACGCCGAAGAACATGATCAGGACGAAATCGCGAATGGACGATCCGCCGAAGAGAAGCTGCATCAGCAGCACCAGAAGAACCGTCAGAGAGGTAAGGACCGTTCGTGCAAGGGTCTGGTTGATGGAGATGTTGACGACCTCCTTGTAGCTCTTGTCCTTCATGAACACCAGGTTTTCCCGGATTCGGTCGAAGTTGACGATGGTATCGTTGACCGAGTATCCAAGCAGAGTCAGGCACGCGGCGATTCCGTTCAGCGTGACTTCCCCTCCGCACATCAGATAGAGACTCATGGAAACGAGAATATCGTTGAAGGTCGCCAGATTTGCCGCGATGGAGTAATTGAACTCGAATCGGACCGTCATGTAGATCAGCATGCCGATCACGGCAAGGGCAATGGAGATGATCGCCGATTTCGTGAAGGTCCATCCGATCAGCGATCCCAGCGTAGACTGACGGTCGCCGGTATATTTCGCTTCCGGGAACTTCTTGTTGAGGATGTTGCAGATCGTCGTCAACTCATCCGTGCCCGAGGCGGTTCCCTTTACGACGGGAGCGGTGGTTTTGCCGCCGCGCAGAAGAATTTCAAGTTTCTTCTTGTCAGACGCCATGGAACCGGGGGTTTTATAGGTGACTTTCGCCTGATATCCCGCCGCATGCAGAGCGGAGGCGATCTGCGCCGCCGGAATGCTCTTCTGATAATCGAGCTCGACCTGCGTACCTCCGGTAAAGTCCACGCCCAGAACATCTTTGCCGCGGACACAGACCGTCACAATTCCGGCAATGATGATCAGAACGAAAATCCCGACGACAATCTTGTAATATTTGAAGAAGTCAATATGCAGCGACGGTTTGATGAACTGATACATTTTCAGACTCTTTACCGTCGTATAGCGGGTCATGATGTTGAAAAGCAGACGCGTCAGGAACACTGCCGTGAAGAGGGTCGTGAAGATACCGATCGCGAGGGTCATGGCGAATCCCTTGATCGCACCGGTTCCCTGCCAGAGCAGGATCAGCGCGACAAAGAGCGTGGTGATGTTCGAGTCGAAAATCGCAGCAAACGCCTTGTCGAATCCGATGTCGATGGCGTTCAGGATTGTCTTGCCCGCATGAACTTCTTCACGGATACGCTCGTAAATCAGCACGTTCGCATCGACCGCCATACCGATCGTCAGGATGATGCCGGCGATACCCGGCAGAGTCAGCGTGACATCGAACGCTGCGATCGCTCCGAGCATCAGCAGCGCGTTGACGATCAGCGAAATGTTCGCGACAAGTCCTGCCCGCATGTAGTAGATTCCCATGAAGACCATCACGAGGATCGTACCCGCAATACCGGACCAGAGCCCGTCGCGGACGGTTTCCATACCGATGGTCGGGTCGATGTCATACTGTGCCTGCACATTGACCTTGAACGGCACGCTTCCGCTCACGAGAGCTTTGGAAATGGTTTCCGCATCTTCGCGGGAGAAGTCGCCGGTGATCTGGGCGCTGCCGCCCGTGATCGCCTGGTTGATTCTCGGCGCGGAATAGAGATTGTTGTCCAGAATGATCGCCAGAAGACGGCCGACGTTCTGGCTTGTGACATCGCCGAATTCCTGTGCGCCTTTGGCATTGAAGGTCAGAATGATCTCACGCTGACCGTACTGGCTCATGGTGGGGAAGGCGTCGACGATGTTGCGCCCGTCCATTTTCTGTTCGCGCTCGACGATGTAGACGCGGCGGATCACCTTGCCCTGTTTTCCTGTCTCGGTGTTCTCCATGACCCGGTAGCCTTCCGGAACCTGGAACTTTTCAGGGTCCGCCATGTATTCCTGAACAAGACGGTCGTTGTCGGGATGGACAAGACAGAAGCTCAGGCGCGCGGACATCTTGATGAGTTTCTCCAGACGCGATTTCTCTTCTTTGGAGACGATCGGCACACGGAGAGAAATCAGATTGCCGCCCGCAGGCGAGATTTCGCTTTCAAAGATGTTCTCGCTTTCGAGACGCGTTCTCAGCGTTTCGATGGCGACATCGCGATAGCGCTCAAAATTGTCCTGAATATCTTTCGCCCGTTTCTGCGCATCTTTTCCTCCCTGTTCGTTCGGTTCGAGTTCAAGGAGAAACTCAGCGCCGCCGTTGAGGTCGATTCCGAGCCGGATGGAACCGGCGGAAAGCTTGCGGGCATGGGCGATCACATCGCGGTTGTTCGCCAGATTCTGGCTGCTCCGGATGCGGGGCTTGACGAATTCCGTCAGAAGCACGCCTTTTTCCCGGGCGGCCTCTTCGATCGCCGTGGAAGCGTACATGCTCTTGTCCGCCGCCTGTTTCTGTTTTGCAAGTTCAATCACTTCCACGACCTTCGGATCGGAAGGATTCGTGAACATGCTTGTCATGCTCTTATAGAAATCGGACTGTCCGAGCGGGTACATGGAGAACATGAACACCGCCAGTACAACCAGAGCGAAAATACTTCTCAGCAGGATGGGTTTCTTATTCATTTTGCAGCGGCTTCTCCGGCGGTCACCACGGAACCGACCGCGTTTTTCGTGACTTCGATTTTGACATTGTCGGAGATTTTGAGGAGGAATCCTTCATTTTTGACCTCCGCGACGGTTCCGTAGATCCCGCCGATTGTGATAACTCTGTCGCCGTTCTTGATGGCGGAAAGCATGGCTTCGCGTTTCTTGCGCTCCTTCGCCTGACCGCGCCACATGAGATAGAACATGGCAACGATAATGATGATCATCGGCAGCATGCCCATCAATCCTCCGAAAGCACTCTGCGGAGGAGCCGCATTGCCGTTTGCGGGAGCTGTCGTTTTTCCCTGTGCCGCAGCGGGAGCCGCTGCGAC
>CALXMJ010000284.1 GCA_944389445.1 uncultured Victivallales bacterium
TCGCTATTGAACGCGTCAATCCGATTTTGATAATGATTGGCAAGAAATTTCACAAGAGCGTTTTTGGCGGAGTGACCGCTCCGTTTTCCCATTGCATTGTCGAAGAGACCGGAACCGTCGGGATTGCGGGAGGAACCGAGCCACTGGAGTTCATTGTCGCAGAAATAACCGACGAAGTACGGATTGCGGATCTCCGACCCGATCTGCTCCAGGAACCGGCGCCGGCTCCACTCGCCGAAACGGGGATGAAACGGATTCGGCATGGCGGTCCCCACACGCCCGCGATATGGAGTCAGGTCGTACTCATCGCCGAATGCAGCAAATGCGGAACCAATCATCAGATTGAAAGAAAAGGGCAGTTTTGTACGGAAGATCCGTTCGCAGGTCCCGGCATAGTTGAATCCCCAGTCGCTCAGAAGCCCCAGCGTATGTTCCCCCCAGCGTTCCCGGCTGCCGCCGAAAATCCGCTGCACATTCCGAAGATAAGGAGAATAACCGAGCGCTTCGCACGGCCTCCCCGCATAGGTCAGATTATCGACTCCGCAGAGAAACATCGCCTTCCCGAGAGGATCAATAAACCAGAATTTTCCGGACGGAGCCTTTTCGATCCGGAAGAATCCGGTGCCTTTCCCGGAAAACTCCCGGGAAACATTGTCGGGAGAGGTATAACGGTGCGCCGATGTGAAAGTCTGCGGAGGAATCTGAGCTTCCGCTTTGCCAGCGCCCACATGCGAGGCTTTCGGAGCGGAAAACGCACAGCGGAACGTCCCCGCGTGAACAGCAACCCGGACCGGAAAGGCTCCGGCGGAACCGGCATCGGCGGATACCCGGCAGAGAAGTGTCCCGTTCTTATCCGCAACACTGCCGACCGCTCTGCCGCGGTTCACGGAAAGTGTCAGGACATAAGGAGTCTTGTAATTCCAGCGGAACTCTTTTCCCGTCTCAGTCACCGCATTCAGCCGGACCGGTCTGTTGCCGGAGCGGAGAGAAAGTAGGAAGGTCCGCTCCTTCCCGTCGTCGGCTAGAGTCGCAAACCACGCATTTCCTCCGGAACCGCGCAGCACGAGCGATGCTCCGGAAGATCCCCGGTTCAGCTTTTCCCGAGGCGTCAGAGTAATTTGCGCACGGAAAGGCTGAGGCTCTTCCACAGTCCGGCTGCTCACATAACCTCCGCTGGCAAGGTTGTGAAGAGCATTCCCCATCCAGCGCCAGTAGACGACCGAATCGACATCCCAATCCAGTGCGTCCATGGAAAGATCATGCAGTTTTATGGAATCAGCACACAGCAGGGATGAGAGAAGAAGCAAAAGCGGAAAAATTGTTTTTTTCATTCTGGATTTCCTGTTGAAGTTTCCGTTTTATTTCATGCTCCATCCGCCCGTAGAAAAAGACGGGACGGGCTGGAAACAAAACCGCCGCAGAAATTCAGTAAAGCCCGGGAACATTGTCGTGCAGCAGTCCATAGACAATTTTCATCCGGGCGGAACGCGCGGCACCGGGAGTCAGCGAAGAAACATGACCGTCGTAATATGCAATGTTTCCTCTCCCCATATGCCGCAGGGAAAACAGGCGCCGGGTCTGGGAACCGTTGTGAATAATCAGCGTGGAATCCTCCTCCAGCGCATAGGTTTCCGAGGGGCCGTATGCAGAATCCGCCAGCAGAATGAACTCGCTCGCCGCACGGACCCGCGAAATTTTGACGAAATGGGATGTACTGCTGTCGCCGCTCTTGAACGCGGGGCCGACAACCCACGGATCACCGAAATTTTTCTCGTAGTCGTTCAGCGACCATCTTCTGGTGGAAATGCCCGCGCCATAGGAGCCGGTATTCAATGTGGCGTAGGATTTTCCTCCGCGCTGATTGTCTTCCGTCGGAGTCTTTGCAACAGGGCAGTTCACGACAGGAGAAATAAACTGATTCCGCGCACTGCCTTCTTTGATCTGAGTCAGATTGAAATAGCTGTTCCCGGTTGTGAGGCCGTAGAAGTTCACCCAGTACGCGTATCCGCTGCCGCCCGAATATGCCGCAAGCTCATTGAAGTCACCTGCATACAGGAGGAAGGAGGAAGCGCTCTGCTTCAAATTGCTGAGGCATTGCGCCGTCCTTGACCTGTTACGCGCGGCAGTCAGCGCGGGAAGAAGCACTCCCGCAAGAATCGCAATGATGGCAATCGTAACAAGCAGCTCAATCAAAGTAAATTGTAACCTGCACGGACCGTGCAGACATCTTCCGGAACGTTTCGCATCCGGAAAAGCCCATCCCCGTTTCTGTCGCATAGTTCCTCTCCCCGTTGACTTCCATTTCTTTGCTGTCATCTGGAAATTCCCGATCACTCCGATCCCGTTTCCGCTACCGTTACATTATAAGATATTTTCCCGGAAAAAACAACCCCTTGACAGTTGCATTTTTCAACATTATATTTGCACAAAATAATTATTTTATCGAAAAAAGAGAGGTTTTTTATGGAAAATATTGCATTTTCTTATGCAGGAAGCGATCAGCAGTTCCGCAAAACTGCCGGGCACTCGCACCGCGGCTGGGAACTGCTCTATCTTGTTTCCGGACGATGCAAAAT
>CALXMJ010000285.1 GCA_944389445.1 uncultured Victivallales bacterium
CGAAATCGAAGATTTTCCCGAAGAGGAGAATGTTTCCCACTGTTTGACATCCGCCATGTTGGAATCCCAGCATGGAATCAGAATTCCCTCCGCCGGATTGACCGGAATGAGCGAAGGATGATTTTCCACTCCGCAAAGCGGAAGAAGAAAAGCGACAGCCGGAATTAAAAGCAGAAATTTTCTCATCTTACGGTTCCTCTCGATAAAGATAACTTTTACTTTCCTGAAGCGCATTGTTGAATGGAAAGGATTCATTCGGAAGCTCCGCTGAGCGCAGACGGTAGCCGGAAACGTTCCCCGCTGCGTGGAGCACATTGCAGAACTGATTGTGGCGCGCCGCCGGGTATCCCCATCCGCCGGTGGTGAAGTTTTTCAAATCTGCCCGGAAACGGACGAATCCGCGTGTTCGATCCGCTTTTCCATCTGCACTGTTCCAGCTGTCAATCAGCAGGATTTTTTTCGATGGGGAGGAAAGACGTGTGATCTTGAGTCCGCCTGGCGAATCCCCTGTCTGACAGAAAATATGGAAATTGCCCGCGTAGTGCGGGTAGGAGATCCACCAATCGTTTTCCCCGTTCAGCGGGTAGTTCCCGTTCATCGAAGGACATCTCAGATCGGCGATGGAAATATAAGTTCCCTTCACATGATGCCAGTATCCCCAGGTTCCATCCAGCGGATTGTTTCCCATAAGACTCTGGTGGAAATACGGAGTCCCTCCCGCGTTTCCGGAATAGCACATCGGGGGAAGAAAGTCATTATTGTCATTTGTATACGAGGTAAATCCCAAGCCGAGGGTCTTCAGCGTGTTGACGCAAGCCACGGACCGGGCGTTTTCCCTTGCCCGATTCAGTCCCGGAAGAAGCAATGAGACTAGAATTGCCATGATTGCAATCACAATCAGTAATTCCAACAATGTAAATTTTCTGCACATATCTTGAATCCTTTCTTTTGAAGTTGTGAAAATTCCTGTCCTGACGCCAGGCGGAGCCTTGTAAGCGGAAGGGCCTCCGAATTCAAGAAAGCGCCGATAAACAAACCAGCCGGTACCCAGTCCCGCAAATGCGAACAACGCGCCCAGAAGGTAGACATATTGATACTGATGACCGATCCAGTCTAGAAAGCGTCCACTAATCGGCATCAGCAATGTCAATCCAAGCCCGCAGAGGAGTCCTCCCGCGGATGAAAACTGCGCAAATGACTCTTGCGGATACAATCGCTGCGTCAGCGACGCCGTCGCGGTAAAATACGATCCCGCAATCACTCCGTGCGCAATGAATGAAACCCCGAAACTGAACTCATCATGAATCCAGAAGAAGGCGATTATCCCCAGCGCCCCGTAAAGAGCAAGCATTGCCAGTCCGATTCGCAAAGGATGAAAACGGTCTGCCAGAGCCCCCAGTCCATATGCAAGAACCAGAGAGAAAAAGTAGGTGACTGCCAGAAACCTCCCGTAACTTTTCATGGGAATATCCATGCTCTGCGCATAGAACATGCAGAACGAATTCACCGGAGCAAACGTCATGACCGCGAAAAACATCATCAGAAACACCAGAAGATAGTAGGGATTGGAAAAACATTCCCGGAAATAGCTCCGAATCGCAGCCAGTGAACTTTTCCGAGTCTCCGGTTCCTCTTCCGGATATTCTCCTTCCTTCACATTCAGACACATAATGAGAAATCCAGCCAGATACAGAGCCCCGATGCTCAGAAACAGAATCCGGTAATGGACCTCCGCAAATCCGAAAAGATAATAGTTGAATCCGATTCCAACCATCAGACTGATAATACGAAACAGTCCGTAGAAGCGCCCAAGAAACCGATGAGGCACAACATCATTGATTAGTGCGCCGAACAGGGCGCCTGCTATGACCGTTGCAAATTCAAAAAGTGCCCAGAAAAAACCGAGAAAGCAGAGAGTGATGCTGTCCGCAGAACAGGAGAATCGCGCGGCAAGAGCCTCTCCGATCGCCGGACTGAACGCCATGCCTGCCATTGCCCCAGCTGCAATCGGTGTGGTAAACAGCAGATACGGAATCCGTCGCCCCCAGCGGCTCCGGCAATGGTCCGAACGATAACTGATGACGGGGCCGAGAAGCAGGCCGAGAGCATTCGGCAGCGACACCATCATCAGTCCGTTGATCATGTCAGACGCCCCGTGCCGCTTGAACATCAACTGAACGATCTGTGCAACGGAACGCTCCTTCATCGACCAGACCAGATCTCCGAGCAGCAACAGAAAAAATAACGTGCACAACGTGCTGAATGTGTAAGTAAGGGTGCCGATGGTATAGAGCTTCTGGCGTTCGCTCATGATTTTTCACCTTCCACTCTTTGGCAGCTGTCGTTAATTGCAAGAGTCGCTGAGAGAATTTTACGCACAACGGGCTGCTCCGCGGGATTGTCGCATCTCCGGCAGAGATAATCCACAGCCTGTTCACCCATTGTTTCCAGCGGCATTTTGACACAGCTGAGCATGCTGTCTGTCAGACAGGCCGCTCCGGTATCATCAAAACTGAAGAAAGAGAGATCCTCCGGTATGCGCATCCGGGCTCGTTCTGCCGCAAGCAATGCGGGAACTACACAACGCCCGCTGGTTACAAACAGAGCGGTCGGACGATTCTTCTTCAGGAACCCTTCCAGTCCTGAGATAGAAATATCCTTCCAGTTCAGCTCTTCCGGAATTCTCAGAAGATTCTGCTGAAACGCGATTCTCCATCCAGCGACACGTTCAGCACAGACCATCGAATTGGGATTTTCGGAAATCACGGCAATTTTCCGATGTCCGATCAGAATCAGATATTCTACGGCGCGCCGGGCCTCCTCTCGGTAATCGACGGAAAGATAAGCAAGCTCCGTCTGCGGCGGCATCCGGTTCAAAAGAATGACTGGGGTTCCGCTTCTGGCGATCTGAGCCAAACGGGAATAATCTTTGGGATTGGTTCGTGTCAGAGCCGCGGCATCGACTGGCCCCGGGGTGATTCCTTTTTCCGGATCCAGACGGATCAGCTGAAGTCTGCAATGCAGATTTTCCTCCGCATGACGCATTCCTCGCAAAAATGGACGATAATAAAAAGCACCTTCCCAGTCTTCTTCCATCAGATCAGTTCCAATCACCAGTTCCCGGCGGCGCTCCGAACGAGGTGGAGGATCGCTGGAGAGAACCGACCAGCCAACACCTGGATGACATTCCATAAAACCTTCCGCAGCAAGCATTTGAAGAGCTTTTCGCACAGTGGGGCGGCTGACCTGATAACTTTCCGCCAGACACATTTCTCCCGGAAGAATAACTCCGGGCAGGAGTTTCCTTTCCAGAACAGAGGTTTTCAAGATTTTGTAAATTCGTTTGTAAGGAGCTTCCGACATACAAAAAGAATCCTTGATAACTAAAAAACTTTTACCTGTAAATGTTTCATGTAATATATTATAGCAGAAAGAGCAGAAAAAACAACCCCTTTTATTAAAAGTTTTTTGCAAAAATGTATTTATCGGAGATTGGCAGTTTCACTCTTTCCGATGCGTTGCAGTTTATCTAAGGACCTCTTCCTGCGAGAAAAGAAATGCATCCAGCGCACGAATGGTGAATCATACAGATCTCACGCGGATTTGCATGAAACCGTAATGTTTATTCGGGCAGAAAACAAACAAAAGGAATAAAACAAACAACGCAACGGTTCTATCTACTTACTGAAATCAAAACCACCGGCTTAGCCGGTGGTATGCTCCACGCCTTCAAGATGATATTGTCGTGCCCGACATGGGGTCTGAAAAATTTCGCCAATTGCAACTTTGCACAGGTCTCCTCTTAATTTATCTTTCAAAAAACTTTTCTCATAATAAACAGCTGAGTTCTTTCTCTCTGGTTATTTTGGAAGCTTGTAAAAGATAAGACTTCATCTGATAAAACAAGAAATAGATGCTCTTTAATGTAGCATCTTTTCCTTGTTTTATCAGATGAAGTCTTATCTTTTATACCTACAACTACTCCGTTCCGCTCTGTCACCGCATTTCCGAAGCGTTGGGGAAAGGCGACTGGACATCCGTGCGGGACGGCATACGCCGGATCTGTCTCGATGTCGACCTTCTCGTCCGGAACGGCGGCATCCCGGCGGGAAAAGCGATGATGCTTCTGAAAAGAATCGACTGCGGCAATGTCCGTCTTTCATTGAAACAGCTGATGGACGAAGAGCGCCGGAAAATCGCTGGCGCAATGGAGGGAACTGAATCCGCCGGTTCCCTGAATCCAGCGGATTGCTTATTCTCCGGCGATTCGGAACTCTACCTGATCGAGCAGAGTGACACCCGGCGTTCCGGATTCGTTGGAGAACGAAATCCGGGCCATTCGGTTCCGAAGCGCCGGAAAGCGTGTCTCATCCGAGGGGAATGTGACGGAAAAAGAAAACCGTTTCCACTCGTTTCCCAGCAGGAAAGCCTTTCCGGTGTTGAAGTGCCCCTGAGGTTTTCCCTGGTTCGGCAGATCCACAACTGCGGAGAATTTCTGATTTTCCTGTCCTTTTGCCCAGAAGGAGAGAGTGTATGTTTTTCCCGGCAGAATCGGAACCGGAAGTGAGTTGACGGCCGCGGTGGCGCACTTCTCCTCCTGCAGGAGAGAGAGCGACTGTTTCCCTGCAAGAAAACTGTGTTCCGACACAATGGATTCCACCTGTTTTTTCTGATTCCAGCTTTTTCTCCATTCGCCGGGCAGCGTGTTTTCGGCTTCGAAGTCGCCATTCCGGATCAGATTTTCGTGCAGATCCTTTTCCTCCAGTTTCTCCAGTTTGAGTTGTTCCACGGCGAGCGTTCCCGTGCTCTTCCGGGGCAGATAGAGCGAAAATTTCAGTTTTCCGGCATCTCCGGAATAAAAACAGATCGAGCGGGGAGCGGATTTTTCCGAGGGGTTCCAGGCAATGTATTTGCTTTTTCCAACTTGAATCATTGCGTTGGATTCGAGGGTTTTCCACTCTTTTCCGGCCTCCGCCTTCCAGGAGATGCGGTAGTAGCTCTTCGGTTCGACCGTCGCTTCCGCCATCAGATGGGCGACATGTTTTCCCTCATGCCGGACTTCAAACCGTCCCGGCGCAGTCTGTTTCCATCCTCCGAGCGGCGAAAGCTTTTCCAGAGGTTTTTCCACGGCGGCATTCGTCAGCGCCGCCGAGCCGATTGCAATCCATACACAGAGAAAACGTTTCATTGCTTCTGCTCCTTTTTGATGATTCCGAATTCCAAACGATCCCGATACGCCTGTTTTGCCCCGAACAGGTACGCTTCCCGAACCGTCTTCTTCCTTCCTTCCGCATCATTGATTTTGATTTCGCATCCGAACTCGTTCTCCGGCAGGGCGGATGCGGGGAGAGCCAGACGCATCCGGTATCCGTCCGGGAGATTTTCGACGGAACAGCGGATGTTCTTTTCCGACAGTCCGGCGGAGTTCTTCCAGACGACCAGCTTCTCCGCCTGTTTCCATCGCGGCATCACAAACAAGCGGCAGATTCCCGGATGGTATGCGGAGGGATGGTGTCTGTCGAGCAGCGCCGGTGCGGGATCCAGAAACAGCTCAATACAGTCCTGTTCCCAGAATTGCCGGTTTTCTCTTTCCCCGGAGTCGGAAGCATCGCGGACCCGGATCTCCAGAACGGTTTCCGTCCCGTTGCGGGAAAAAGTTCCTTCCGCATGCAGAACTCCATCCGGACTTTTCATGGTGAACGGTTTTGAAAATGGATGGACTGGAGCTGGACGGATTTTCAGATTCTGTTTCCAGATTTTCCCGTCCGTGTAGATTCGGAGTTCAGCAGTTGCGGCGTTTCCGGATTCCTGAAGCGGGATCCGGATTGTTTCCGACGCTCCGGCCTTCAGCGTGAAGGGCTGCGGCTCACGGGCGGAGAAGGCGGGATCCGCGATTCCGACATAACCGGAAACCGTCTTCCGGATCTGATTGTAAAGTGCGACCAGAAGCTCCGGGCGCGTTCCGTTTTTCAAAAGACGTCCTTCCGGCGACGCCGCCACGGCCTGTTCCTGAAGGATCGGCAGATTCTCCAGACGGCGGATGAATTCCGATTCATTTTCGTTCTCCGCCTTCAGATAGAACGGGGGGATTCCAGCTTCGACCATTCCGGCCCGGAGCGGATTCCCGAACAGATCGTATGCGCGGAATCCCTCAAGATTGATTTTCAGATTTTTGACTTTCCGATAGTTCCAGAGAGCGGCGACCGGAGCACCGT
>CALXMJ010000286.1 GCA_944389445.1 uncultured Victivallales bacterium
GACAACACTTACGGAACCAACAGCGCATTCGGTTTCGATTCTCTGCGCGACATGGGCATGGCTTCCAGCAAGGAACAGCTCGTCCAGCGCGATCACTACTATGCGATCATCGACGAAGTCGACTCGATTCTTATTGATGAAGCCAGAACCCCGCTGATTATTTCCGGTCCGGTTGCCAGTTCCACCCACCAGTTTGATAAACTGAAACCGGGAATCGCGGACCTTTACAACCGCCAGAATCTCCTCTGCGCGCGTCTTGTTCAGGAAGCCAGGGATATCCTCGAGAAAGAAGATGCCTCGGATGAGGAAATCGAAACCGCCGTCACCAAACTTCTTCAGGTTAAGATGGGAATGCCGCAGCACAAGAAGCTGCTTCATGTGCTCGAAGACCCGGAGATCCTGAAAAAAGTCGAGAAGGCGGAGACCATGGCACGCAGCGATCAGAACCGCGGTCTCCTGCAGGAGATTCAGGCGGAACTCTTCTTCTCCATCGAAGAGCGCAATCAGGAAGCTGACCTGACGGAAAAGGGACGCGTTCTCATCTCCGGCGATGATCCGAATGCCTTCGTGCTTCCGGACCTCCTTGAGACCATGCACAGCATTGATGTCGATCCGAAGCTCAGCGATCAGGAAAAAATGAAAAAGAAGCAGGATTTCCAGGAGCAGTTCGCCCTCAAGAGTGAAAAGCTCCATGATATCTCCCAGCTTCTCCGCGCCTACTGCCTCTACGAGAAGGATGTGCACTATGTGGTGCAGGAAGGCAAGGTGCTCATCGTTGACGAACATACCGGGCGAATCCTTCCCGGACGCCGTTTCAGCGAAGGACTTCATCAGGCGCTGGAAGCGAAAGAAAATGTCTCCATCGAAGAGGAAACACAGACTTTCGCCACCATCACCATCCAGAACTACTTCCGTCTTTACGAAAAGCTCGCCGGCATGACCGGTACCGCGGAAACGGAAGCCAACGAGTTCCACTCCATCTATAAACTGGACGTGATGGTCATTCCGACAAACCGTCCCTGCCGTCGCGTGGACTACAACGACTGCGTCTACAAGACCAAACGCGAAAAGTTCCGCGCGATTCTCAAAGATGTTGAGGAACGCTACAAGAAGGGTCAGCCGGTTCTGCTCGGAACGATCTCCGTGGAAGACTCCGAAATCCTCAGCCGGATGCTCAAGATGCGGAACATTCCGCACAATGTCCTGAATGCGAAGAACCATGAACGCGAATCGGAAATCGTGGCGCGCGCAGGAGAAAAATATGCCGTTACAGTTGCCACGAACATGGCCGGACGCGGTACCGATATCAAACTCGGAGAAGGCGTTGCGGAACTCGGCGGACTCTATGTCATCGGCAGTTCCCGCCATGACTCCAGACGTATCGACCGTCAGCTGCGCGGACGAAGCGCACGACAGGGCGATCCGGGTGCCTCCCGTTTCTATATCTCTCTGGAAGATAATCTCATGCGAATCTTCGGTTCCGACCGGATTGTCAAGATCATGGAGAAATTCGGACTCGAAGAGGGCGAAGAGCTTCAGCATCCGTGGCTGAATAAATCCATTGAGACCGCGCAGCGCCGCGTGGAGCAGCATTACTTCTCAATTCGCAAGCGCACATTGGAATATGACGATGTCATGAACAAACAGCGCGAAGTCATCTACGGAATCCGCAAGGAGATCCTGCTCAACGACACTTCCCGCGACTTCATTTTCGATACCGTCTATGACGAGGTGGAACGCAGGATCAAGGATGCCATCGCGGTCTGCACATCGGATTCCAAGTGCCCGATTGACAAGGATATGCTCAATTCCTGGCTGAACACAACTTTCCCGATCGGATTCGATGATTCCATTTTCCACTTCAAACCGGATGATTCCGTTGATGTGGATGCCACCCGTGACGCCATCGTCAACCGGGTTACGGAAATGTACAAGCTTAAGGAATCCTTTGAAGACGAACAGGCACTCCGCTGGCTTGAACGTCACATCATTCTCGATGCGATCGACCGTTTGTGGCAGGAGCATCTCCGCGCCATGGATCATCTGCGTTCCAGCATCGGACTTCGCGCATACGCGCAGAAGGACCCCCTGATTGAGTACAAGCAGGAAGCCTTCAAGATGTTCGACGAGCTCATACAGGCGATCGATCAGGAAATCCTGACCAACATGTTCCGTTCCGCGACCAGTCTTGCGGCATTTGAACAGTTGTTCTCGAACATTCCGCAGCAGCTGATTCACGCTGACGGCACAGGTATGCCGATGGAGGATGTTTCCGCCAATCCGGATAATCCGGAACAGAATCAGGAAATCCCGGATATCCAGATTTCCTTCCGGCGCGAAACCCCGAAGGTCGGACGCAATGAACCCTGCCCATGCGGATCCGGCAAGAAATACAAGAACTGCTGCGGCAGATAACCCCGCGTACCTTGCGGCGGCGGACTCCTGAAAAACAGGAGTCCTTTTTTATTCTTCCGCATTTTTGTTTTATATACAACATTCAGCAGTAAAAGGAAGCAGGATGAACGATCCGGAAAAACAGTTGAAAAAGGGCTTTTCCATGCCCTCCATCGGACTCGGAACATGGCAGATGGGAGGACGGGAGACCAGAAACCGCGCGGACAATGGAGATTCTTCCGTTCAGGCGCTGATCGACGGACTCAAGATGGGGTATACTCACATTGATACGGCGGAAATGTATGCGGAAGGTTTTGCGGAGGAGATCGTCGGCAGGGCCCTTGCCGGATTCGACCGCTCAAAACTCTTCCTGACCACGAAAGTCTGGAAGACCCATCTGAACTATGATGATGTGCTCCGGGCCGCGGAAGCTTCTTTGAAGCGTTTGAATTCGGACTATATTGATCTCTATCTTATTCATCAGGTCAATGACGCCGTGCCGCTGGAGGAGACCATCCGGGCAATGAATCGTTTGCGCGCGGAGGGAATCGTGCGCAGCATCGGTGTAAGCAATTTTTCTGTGGACCGGTTGAAGCGCGCCCAGGCGTGTTCTGAGGCTCCGATTGTGGCAAATCAGGTCCATTACAACCTGAAAGTTCGGGAGGCGGATGTTTCAGGTATGCTGAAATACTGTCAGGAAAACGATGTTATGCTGATTGCGTGGCGTCCTTTCCAGAAAGGCGGGATGCTGGGAGATCAGATGCCGAAACTGCTTCTGGATCTTGCGGCAAAATATGGAAAGTCTCCCTCGGAAATCGCGATTGCATGGCTGCTGATGCAGAAGAATGTCGTTACGATTTCCATGTCGCACAATCCGCTGCACATGAGCAGGAATCTGAGCGCGGCAGGCTGGAAAATGGAACAGGAGGATTTCGATCTGCTGACAGAACGTTATCCGGGACAGAGATCCGTATCCGATGCCGTTCCGCTCTCTTGATATGAAGATGACGGGCAGCCCCCGGACTTGCTTGATTTTCCTTCGGAACGGTGTAGATTAACTCCTTGCAAACGATACGGATACGGAACAAAGGCAAATGATTTCCTGGCGAAAAAATCTTCTATGGATCTGGACCGCTCTTTTCCTTTCCATGGCGGGATTCGGTTTTGCCTATCCGATTATTCCCTTTTATCTTCAGGATGTGCTGCATGTGACGGAACAGGCAAGGCGCGATTTTTATATTGCGCTCTTCGCTTTTGCCGGCAATCTCGGTTTCCTTCTGTTCTCCCCCGTATGGGGAAAGATGGCGGATTACTTCGGACGGGCCCGCATGCTGGCGCGCGCCAGTCTATGTTCGGCATTCCTGATGCCTCTGGTCGCATTCATGCCGGATCCGATTTCTCTGACGGTTCTGCGTTTTTTCATCGGCGCCCTTTCCGGAGTCGCCGCGGCCGCGATGACGCTGGTTGCCTGTTCCACGCCCAGACAGCACAGGGGAATGGCGATGGGGGCGGTCAGTTCAGCGATTTTCAGCGGAACGCTGGCGGGAACGGTTCTCGGGGGGCTTTCCGCCAGCCGCTACGGATTTCTCACAACGTTTCTCATGTCCGGAGGGTTGCTGTTCATTGCAACCTTTCTTGCTTTTTTTCTGATTCAGGATCGAGGCAAACCGCCTCACTATGGGGAGAAATTCCGGATTGAACTCAAACCGGGACTGCCGAAATTCGGACTTGTCTGGTGGATCATGATCCTGACCGTCATGATGGGAATCGGACAGCAGATGGACAGTCCGTATCTGCCGATGCTGGTCGATCTGGTTCTGCACCGCGGCACTCCGGAGGCATTGAAATGGAGCGGCATTCTAGGCGGAGCATCGGCTGCCGCCGGCATTTTCGGGGGCTTCATCATCGGGGTCCTGGCGGATAAATATCCCGGACATATTGTAGGAATCGTCATTTCGGTTGCCGCCGGGCTTTTTCTTCTGCCCCAGGCGTTCTGCGCGAGCCTGCCGATCCTCTTTGCTGAGCGGATGCTGATGGTTTTCTTTGTCAGCGGTCTCAGCCCGATCATGCAGAGCTGGCTCTCGCTGACAACGGCCCCGGAAGACAGGGGAGTCTATTTCGGGTTCGCCACCAGCGCAAGAGCGGTCGGCTGGCTTCTCGGCTGCGTCTTTGGCATGTGCAGTACTATTTTCTGGAGTACGCGAAGCGTTTTCGCTGTATCGTCCATCGTTCTGTTTGCGATTGCTGTCGTTATCGTCTTCGCACAGAGAAAGATTCCCTATCCGCCGCATGATTTGAAGAAAAAAGCAAAACCGCATACTGATATAACAGAAAGGAAATTTTCATGATTCTGAAATGGGAAAATTCATTGATCCGGGTCGCCATCTCTGTGGAGCCGTTTTTCTCCGTCACGGAGTTCACTGACCGGAAAAGCGGAATGAATCTGTTTACAACCGGAACACCCTTTCTTACGGCGGACCGGAAACAATGTTCCGCGTTCCGCTTTCTTTCCTCCGTCCGACGTTCCGACACGGAATACGAGCTGGTCTGGAAAATTGACGACATCACCCTGACGCGCCATCTCTTTTTCTATCGGAACGCGCCCGCAATCCGCTGGTACGACACGATGGTCACCGAAAGCGATAAATCCGCGATGTATTATTCCGATCTCGCTGATATCCACTTCCGTTCTCCCTGCACAGGCGCGCGAGTCATTCACTTTTTCTCCTGCAGCGACCAGTCAAACCGCCGCCTGATTGACAAAGAGGCGCGCACCGGCAAGAACGTCGGCGCCTATTTCCTTGCCAACGGACTCTGTTTCTACAAGGAAGGTCCCATGCCGGACTGCCAGCCGATCAAAGGGGAATACGATTTCTTTTTCGATCCGGCTCAGTCGCGTCTGGAAATGCTCGGACTCGGATTCGACAACCTTCGCAAGGGGGAGATTCGCCGCGCAAACGGCGTTGTCATCGGCCTGACGGGGGATTTCGGTATGCAGCGCTATCGCCTCGAACGCTATGCGGCTTATCCGCAGTCCGCTGCGTCGGAAGTTCTCTCTAACTCCTGGCCGGATCTTCAATTCGGGGTGAATGAAGAGGTCATCATGAAAGAAATCCATGCGGCGGCAGAGGCGGGAATCAACTGCGTCTTCATTGATGACGGCTGGTTCTCAACCTTCATGGGCGAGATCGACGAAACCAAATTTCCGAACCGCTTCCATACGCTTGCGGAAACAGCAAAACGTTGCGGAGTGGAACTCGGTCTCTGGTGCAATCCTCTCGGGCTCGACATCCGCCATCCGCGGATGGCGCTCTGGGATGGCGCGGAATGTCACGACACCATGCTGGAACCGAATCCATGGAACTGGCTCGCCAGAACCGACGATTACCAGCAGACAGAACTCCAGGGCGGAGCCGGTTCCGAACGCAGTTACAGCCCGATTGATTTAATGGATGACGATGCCTTCCAGTTCATGAAAAACAAACTTTCCGGATTCTACCGGGAATATGGAATCCGGCATTTCAAATTTGATCTCTATCAGCTTACCGCCTTCAACACGCTCAGAGGCGATGCCAATCTTCACTATGAAAAATACAGGGAACTGCTGGAAGCTCTCCAGAGGGAAATCCCTGAACTGGTGATCTCCATGGATGTCACACGCAGAAACCGGCCGAATTTCGATTTCGCTCTTGATTTCGGCCGTCTCTTTCTGGAAAACCGCGGACGCTCCCTGAAGGATCACCGTTATTACCATCCCTACATGGCGCTGGGAAACCTCTGGTACACTCTCAAATATGCGCCCGCGAAGCAGCTTGAGATCGAAATGATGCCGCAGATCGACGATTATCCACTGGAATACATTCTCGGTACAACGATCTTCGCCACTCCTCTTTATTGGGGAGTCATAGAAAATACCCCGCCGGAAAAACGGAAACAGATGAAATGCTTTTTTGCAGAAATGGCGCCTTACCGCAAAATATTTTCCGGATATCTGACAACAGCCGCCGGAGAAATGCCGATGAAGGGTACCTGGAGCGCCATTCTCTCCGTTGCGCCCGATTCCAGCGAGGGTTTTATTGCCGTCTATCGCAATGGAGCAGAGACATCGGAACATAAATTCGAACTGCCCTTTGGCAGTCGGATAGAAACGGTTCGGGGATCCACCGAAGTTCATCTGGAAAACGGAATGCTGAATGTCCGTCTTCCTGAGCTGTATTCCTTTGCATTGTATCGTTTTCAATCCTAAAAAGAGGTGGCTATGAAAAGTCTGTTTGTTCGTGCGTCTCGTCCGGAAGCCGTCTACTCTTCCGGAGAAATCATTACGTTCACTGTAAATGGATCGGAGATTGGCGAACCGGTCGAATATACCGTTTCGCACAGCAGAAGAGGAACAATTGCAACCGGGACCGTTCTGCCGAACAAAGAAATCCGGATCGAAGCAGAAGAACCAGGATTTATGGAAATTTCTCTGAAACAGGGAGATATGACTGCCATTGCAGCGGCGGCCGTCTCTCCGGAACAGATCGTTCCTGCAATGCCTCCGCCATCCGACCTGTTTGATTTCTGGGATGCTGAAATCGAAAAACAGAAACGGCAGGCAACCTCCGCCGAACGTCATCCAGTTCCCTCCATTGATGAGACTGTCTATCGGAAGTGGCATGAACAATGGCCGATCTTCAACCGTACTCTTCAGGAACCCTGTCCGGAAATCGAAACATTCGAATTTTCCGCAGAAACGCTTTACGGCAATCCGGCCCGCGGTTATATCGCTTTCCCGAAACACGCAAAACGCGGTTCTCTTCCCGCATTGCTGACTCTTCATGGAGCGGGTGTCGCCGATTCCGATTTCCCGAAAACATGCTCCGCTGCTAAAAACGGTTTCCTCGCCATGGACATCAATGCGCATGGCCTTCCCTGCGGAAAAGAGCCGCAATACTATCAGGACCTCCACCAGTCCCAGTTGAACGGATATTTCAAGTTCGGACGGGAAAATGCAAAGACATCGTATCTGGCATCCATCTATCTGCGCACTCTGCGGGCGCTTGATTATTTGACAAAACAACCGGAATGGGATGGGAAAAATCTTATTACATGGGGATGCAGTCAGGGCGGCTGTCTGGCGCTTGTCTGTGCTTCCCTGGATCGGCGGGTCACCAAGTGCTGCGCAGGCGTCCCGGCTCTTTGCGACTGCGCAGATAAACGGTTCGCCTCATGGGCGCTTCTGAACCCGGAAGATTCTCCCGAACTCCAGAACAAGGTCATGGAACAGATGCAGTATTGCTCGCTTGCTCATCTTGTCGAACGTGCCGCCGCAAAAGCATACTTCACGGTCGGCTTCATTGACTCCACCTGTCCTCCGGATTCCGTCTACACGGCATATAACCGATATGCTGGACAAAAAAAGATTTACAATGCCCCGGATTCCGGTCATGGCAATATTCCCACCGAAATCTGGATGGATGATTTTACAAGATTCATGAAATCATAATTCCAGGCAGTCATGAGCTGACTGCGTTGGAGGTTTCTCGTCTCCAACCCCGGCTGATTCAGTATGCAAAATCGGAAATAAAAAAGCCCGGAATGAATCCGGGCTTGAATGAACGCGGTCTGGAAACCTGTTACAGTTCCTGTCCAACGGTCCAGCGAGCGAATTTTTTGATGACAAGCTTGGGCGCCAGCTTGGCGAGACAAGTTTTATCATCATGAATCCAGGGCTGCTGCATGAGGCAGACTTCGGAATACCACTTGTTGATTTTGCCGATCAGGATCTTTTCGATCATGTTGGCGGGTTTTCCTGCGAGCTGTGCGGCCGCGATTTCCTTTTCCTTTGCGATCGCTTCCGCAGGGACATCCGCGGGAACGATATACGCAGGGCTGAAAGCCGCGATGTGCATGCAGACATCTTTAAGCAGAGCGGCATCATCACAGCCTTCGGCTTCGATCATGATACCGATCTTTCCTTCGCCGTGCATGTAGCTGGCGACAGTTCCGCCGGGGATTTCATAGCGGAGAGCTCTGCGGAGAACCATTTTTTCACCGAATTTGACAAAGAGTTCGGCAAGTTTATCGTTTTCGATTTCCTGCGCTTTCGCCGTGACGTCGCCTTCTCCGGAGGTTCCGGCGAGGACACGTGCGGCGGCTTCCTTTACATAGTCATAGAATTTCTCATTTTTTGCGACGAAGTCGGTTTCGCAAAGCACTTCGATCATAACGGCTTTGGAGCCGTCGACCGCGGCAAAAACTTTTCCTTCCTTTGTGGCTTTATCGGCACGTTTTTCAGCCTTTGCCATACCGGATTTTCTGAGAAATTCGACAGCGGCTTCCATATCGCCGTTTGTTTCTGTGAGGGCTTTTTTGCAGTCCATCATACCCGCGTCGGTTTTGTCGCGGAGTTCTTTTACCATTGCAGCTGTGATAACGGCCATTTCAACGATTCCTTCCAATTATTTGGCTTCTTCGGCAGCGGGAGCTTCTTCGGCGGCTGCGGGTTTCTTTTTCGGAGCGGCTTTTTTCACCGGTTTCTCTTCCGCGGCGGGAGCGGCTGTTTCGCCTTCGGCTTTGGCTTCTGTTTTGGGTTCGCCCTCAGTTTTTTTCAAGCGTCTTCCGGCCGCGGGACGTTTCGTTTTGTCGCCTTTTGCGGCAGGACGTTTTTTCGGAGCCGCGGTCGCTTCAGCCTTTGCTTTTTCTGCTTTGGCTGCTTCGATTTTGGCTTTTTCCTCGGCGGAGCGTTTTCCATAGAGTTCAAGAGCATCCTTGATCGCTTCCAGGAAGGTATCCATAATGACTTTGATGGATTTGACTGCATCATCATTGGCGGCGATGGGATAGTCAATGCCTTCCGGATCTCCGTTGGTGTCGACGATTGCGACAATCGGAATGTGAAGTTTGATCGCTTCCTTGACCGCGTTGTAGTTATGGCAGACATCAATAACGATGAGGGCATCCGGAAGTTTCTTCATGGATGCGATGCCGTCGAGATCGCGATGGAGCTTGACATCCTGACGGGTCAGCTTGACGATCTCTTTCTTTTTGAGTCCGGAACCGGCTTCATCCGCGATGATGGCGTCGATTTCCTGCATTCTCTTGATGGACTTTTTAATTGTAACGTTATTGGTCAGAATGCCGCCCATCCAGCGTTCTGCAACGTAGTTCATTCCGGTGGCCTCGGCACTTTCCTTGACGATCTGCTGCGCCTGGCGCTTCGTGCCGACGAAGAGAATCTCGCCGCCGTTCATGACGGTACGCTGAAGGAAATTGCACGCATCGGCGATCTGGTGAATGGTTTTGGTCAGGTCGATAATGGAAATACCGTTTTTGGAACCGTAAACAAATTCTTTCATTTTGGGGTTCCAGCGTTTGGTCTGGTGGCCGAAATGACATCCGGCTTCGAGCAAATCTTTTACTGAGATCGCCATGAGTTTGAGACTCTCTTTCTTTTTTCGACGCTTTGGCACCAGCGGATTTTTTATTGTTTGTCTGCCCGCCGATGAAGACGTCTTTGTTATTTGTGTGTTCTGCAATGCCCCGGGGTTGGTTGATCGGGGAAAAACGACAACAGGTCGTTTCATTGCCGGATCCATATCTTGACAATATATCCTTCTCTTTCAAAAAAATCAAGAGAACTTCTCAAGTTTCCTGAATTTTTCCCGGATGAGAAATAAAAAACGGAAATATTTCCATTCTTCCGATTGACTTTCCTCCGGATTCTGTGTATTGGTATGAAAGAACACTGCCGGGGAAACCCTTTTCCGGCAATTCGGGAGGAGATATTCAAGAGTGGCGGGGAAAAAGATTACAATTAAAGATATTGCACGATCCTGCGGCGTGGGCTTGGGGACGGCGTCCCGGGCAATCAACGGCAAACCCGGCGTCCGGGATGAAATCCGCAGAAAAATCCAGCGCTATTGCGAGGAGATCGGCTGGCGAAGCAATAATCTTGAAGGGCGTCTGTTCATCCGGGAACCTAAGCGGACGGCTGTGTTCATCTCATCTCCGGAGCTCCTGAACCATGAAAGCGACAACTCCGTGCCATCTCTTATTATGGATGGCCTCCGGGAAAACGGTTTTGATACCATGTTCCTTCTGGGTACCTGTTCCAAACTGCTCCAGCGAATGGCTGCAATCCGTCCCTATTGTGTGATTCAGCTCGGAGTGCCGGATTTTCTTGCGCCTCATATTCGTGAGCTTCTGAATGCAGGAATCCGGGTTGTCAGCATCGGCGAGGCGTATCTCTATGAAGGCCCCATCCTTCATCCCGATCACTGCAAGGCAGCTGTGGATGCCGCCACGCTTCTCCGGAAAAAAGGGCATCGGAAAATCGCATTCTTCGGCGGACTCGGCATCCTGAAAAAACTGAGTTCGCTGGACGATGTGCGGATTCCCCGGATCAACAGAATCCTGCGTGGCATTCTGAGCGTATATCCGGACTTCGATCTGGAGACCGATGTCGTCAGCGACTGCTTTAACGATCCGGAACCGCTCCGGAAGATTTTGAAGAAACGTCTCCATACCGCTTGGATCTGTTCGGAGGAACGTATGTGCCGGATCCTTTTCCGAGTCGCTTCGGAACTCGGACTGCGTATTCCGCAGGATCTTTCGGTGGTTCTTTTTTCCGCCCGTCTGCCTTTTTATGCTTTTACTCCCGATGTGACACGCTTTGAAATGGATGCCCCGGCCAGGGCTGAAAAAGCGTTGGAACTGCTTCTGGCGGAATCTCCCGAAGTGGAAAAACGGGAATATTCGTTTGATTTTCTTTTCCATGACGGCGGTTCCGTCGCCGATCTGCGGAATCCGGGCGCAGGCAGATAAG
>CALXMJ010000287.1 GCA_944389445.1 uncultured Victivallales bacterium
AGACGGAGGCGGCGTTTTTTCCGATACTGACGCTTTTTCAGGAGGATATGCCGAAAACGGTCGGTGCGATCTACATCGGGCCGCTGAAGGCGCTGATCAACGATCAGTTTCTGCGTTTGAACGAGCTCTGCCGGGAAGCCGGGATTCCGGTCTGGCACTGGCACGGGGATGTGGCGCGGTCGCATAAGAGCCGTTTGTTGAAGAATCCCTCCGGGATCCTCCAGATTACGCCGGAGTCGCTGGAGGCGCTTCTGCTGCGCAGACATTCGGAGATTCCGCATCTGTTTGGAGACCTGCGGTTCGTGGTGATCGACGAGGTGCACTCTCTGCTGCGCGGCGATCGCGGAGGACAGACGCTTTGTCTGATCGAACGTCTCTCCCGTCTGGCAGGAGTGAATCCGCGCCGGATCGGATTGTCCGCGACGATTGGCGATCCGGAAAACACCGGCCGTCTCCTTTCGACGGGGACGGGCCGCCGGACCCTGATTCCTGAAATCAAAGGGAAAGGCGTCCGCTGGCGGCTTTCGATGGAACATTTCTATGTCCGGGAGCGTCAGGCCGCGGATGAGAACGGCTCTGCGGAAAATGCCGATGCTCTGCCTGTGCTGGATGGAAAAACCGATACCGCACCGGAACATGCCGATCCCGGACTGGGATATGTCTTCGAGCATACGAGGGGGAAAAAGTGTCTGGTTTTCGTGAATTCGCGCGAAGAGTGCGAGGCGTTCACCACCACGCTCCGGCAGTATTGCGAGGCGAAAAACGAACCGGATCGTTTCCTGATTCATCATGGCAACCTTTCCGCCTCCTACCGGGAGAGCGCGGAGGAGGCGATGAAGGACGATACCCGTTTTCAGACGACTGTGACGACGGCGACTCTGGAACTCGGGATCGACATCGGGCGCCTGGAACGCTCGTTTCAGATCGATGCGCCTTTCACAGTATCCTCTTTTCTTCAGCGGATGGGACGCACGGGCAGACGTGATCTGCCGCCGGAAATGTGGTTTGTCATGCGGGAGGACCCGCCGGAAGAGCGGGCGATGCTTCCGGCGACGGTTCCGTGGAAGCTCCTTCAGGGAATAGGTCTGGTGCAGACGTATCTGGAGGATCGCTGGGTGGAGCCGCCGCGACTGGATCGTCTGCCGTACAGCCTGTTGTATCATCAGACGATGTGCACGCTGGCTTCATGCGGGGAGATGTCTCCTGCCGCGCTGGCGGGGCGCGTGCTTTCGCTCTCGTATTTTCACCGGGTTTCGCAGGAGGATTTCCGGATGCTTCTGCATCATCTCATTGCGCAGGAACAGGTTCAGAAGACGGAACGCGGCGGGTTGATAGTCGGTCTTGCGGGAGAACGTCAGCTCAGCTCCTTCCGTTTTTTTGCGGTGTTCAAGGAGAACGAGGAGTTCACGGTCCGCACCCGTTCTCAGGAGCTCGGGACGATTGTGAGGCCGCCGCCGGTCGGAGAGAAGATCGCGCTTGCCGGACATGTCTGGATCGTCGAGGAGATCGACTACAAACGTCATCTGATCTACTGCGAACAGGTGCCGGGAAAAGTTCCGGCGTTCTTCGGGCTCTGTCCCGGGGATATGCATACAAAAATTCTGGAGAAGATGCGCGAGGTTCTGCGGAGCGATCGGACCTATCCGTATTTGATGAAAAATGCCGTGGCGCGGCTCGGCGAGGCCAGGCGTGCCGCGGTGAATTCCGGAATGACGGAAAACCCGCTGATTTGTCTGGGCGGCGAGATGTGGTGTCTTTTTCCGTGGCTCGGGACGTATGCGTTTCTTGCGCTGGAACGTTTTCTGAAACTCAAATGCGCGTCCCGGCTGGGGTTGTCCGCGCTGGACTCCTCAAGACCGTATTTCCTGCAATTCAAAATGCGGGCGGATGCGGAGGAATTTTTCCGCGTTCTGTCCGAGATCGCCGGGGAACCGCTGGATCCGATGGAACTGCTCTATCCGGGAGAGATTCCGCTGTTTGACAAATACGATGAATTTCTGCCGGCGGAGCTGGTCCGGAAAGGTTTTGCCCATGGCGTTCTCGGGATCGAGGAGATGAAACAGCGGATTCGCGGATGGAATTCCCGCATTGTCTGAACAGATCCGGACTATCGGTTATTTTCCGAAGAGAGCCCGGAGGCGGTTTCTCCAGATGACAATCTGGCGCTTCGGGGTGATGAGAAAGAAGACCGCCAGCAGTCCGAGCGGAATCAGAAGAAAGATGAAGTGTCCCGCCATTCCGAGCAGGACCGCGCCGGCCGCCGCACCGAAAATGAAACAGACGATCACGCCGTAGTAATGCATGGCTTTGGCAAATTCGCCCGGCGTATGTTTTTTCCAGCTGTGGAAGAGAGCTTCGGTTCCGCTGCGCAGATTTCCGGTGCACATCGTGGAGGCGAAGGGCAGTCCGTGCACCTTCCGGAAGGTCTGTACCTGAAGCGCGCAGACAAACGAGATCAGGGAGTTGACGATGAAATCGAACTCTCCGTAGGGAATGAAACAGACCGGCAGAAGACAGAGAACTTCCAGAAGGATGACGGTCTGGTTCCAGGAGATTTTCCGTCCGTCCGGCAGTTTTCCGTGAACGATTTCCGCGACAAATACGCCGAGCGCATAGGAGAGGATCGCAAGCAGATAACGACCGGAAGCCAGCCAGTTCCGTTCCGCGAGATTGAGTCCGAAAAGCACCATGTTTCCGGTTACGGCATTGGCGAACACCTTTCCGCGGTAGAGATAGGTGTAGATATCGAGGAATCCCCCTATGATGCTCAAAACGCAGGCTGCCGTCAGCCGTTCCGGATCGGAATGGATTCCGCCTTTCATACCGTTCTCCCGTTTTGTTCCCGTTGCGAAGAATCGGTAATATAACACGGAAAAGCTTGAAAATCAATAGCGTTTCCGCTTCAGGATCTCCTCCTGCCATTCCGGTTCGAGGGCGACGAAACGGGCGGAGAAGCCGCAGACTTTCACGATCAGATTCGGGTGCTTTTCCGGATGTTTCTGCGCATCCAGCAGTTCTTCCCGGGAACAGCAGTTCGGCTGAAGAAGCGGAAGGCCTTTCGCCGCAAAGGAACGGAACAGGGCTTCCAGCAGTTCCGGGGTGGTGTGTTCCCGGTCGAAGGTCAGATTCGTATTGGTGGTAAGAAATTTGCTGTAATCGAGTCGTCCGAGGGCATTCAGCGTTGTGGTGATCTCCGCCTTGTTGCGGAAATGCGAGGGGTTGAGTGCCTGGGAAAGAAGGTCGCCGTCGAAGCGTCCGTCCGGGAGGGCGCGCATCTGTTCTCCCCAGTAGCGGTATTCGCGGTAGATCCAGATGGAGAAGGTATAGGGGCCGCCGCGTTCATTTTTCAGGTCGGCGGTGTCGCGGAGGAGTCCGTCCAGGAAGAAGCGGGCGAGGGCGGTGGTCGTTTCGGAATCGTCGCCCCAGTACGGCGCGGAGAGAACTTCCTTCCGCAGAACTTCCGCGTCTTTCCAGTTGTTCCGGACGGCGTTCAGAAGCTCTCCGAGCGTACACGCCTTCCGGTCGAAACAGAGTGTCTTGATGGCGGAGAGCGAGTCGATGAGATTTGCCAGGAATGCCAGGACGATGATTCGCTGTTTGTATTTGCTGCCTCCGGCGGATTCGTCTTTCCGGGAGGCGAGACATCCTTCCAGACAGGCGGAGTAGGTCGGATGGGGCGCGATCCGGGGATAGAGTGCTCCGTACTTTGTGTAGTCGTTCAGGACGGAACGGAGAAAATGGAGAATATTGCGGTAGATGGTGTCGCGGACCTCCTCAAAGGTGGTGCAGCGGTCGATGCGTTCGAACTGAACCTGTGCTTCTTTTTCCCGTTCGGGATCGGGATAGAGGGTCGCTTCGAGAATCCGCGCCAGACTGAAATAATTGGCGGTGTCAACGTTTTCGACGCTGTCGACGAGTCCGTCCCAGCATCCTGTGCAGAGATAGCGCCGGGCTTCCTTCAGAGTTTTGCCCTGTCCGGTCAGACTGCGGATGACTGTTTCGTCGTTGAACAGCGAGTAGACTCCTCTGCCGTTGTGGAGATCCTCCGCGATGAAGCGCAGATACTCGGGAGACGAGTGCTCCGAATACCGGCAGTGGAGTTTCGGAAAGACAATCCCGCATTCCCGATGGGCTTTCAGGAACAGAAAGGTCAGTTCGTTGCAGACTTCGTTTCCGTCCTCGTCGCATCCGCCGAGGGTCAGGGGAATTTCCAGTTCGTGATCGCAGTATTCATGGACAACGGAGAAGCTGTCGTAATGACAGTCGGCGATCAGGAGAAAGTGACGGATCAGTTCATAGGCATCCTCTTTTGTCAGACGTCCTTCCGCAAGGTCCTTCCGGTAGAGATGAATCAGCATGGCATCCGGATGCCCGATCGAAAATTGCAACAGTCCGTCGAGCAGCGCAGGTATTTCGCGCAGGAACCAGAACAGATTGAGTCCTTCGTAAAACGTCGCGGGCGGCTCCCAGGGACACCGTTGTGCGGAATCGGCGATCATGCTCATGAATTTTTTCTGTTTTCCTGTCAGTTCGCCGGAGTCCGGAAGTTCTTTCGCGCGGGATGCGAACTTCCGCTGGATTTCCCGGATGGTCTCCAGTCCCGCGATTGCGGTTTCGACAAATTCGCGTTCCTCCGCATTTTCGCATCGGGGGAGGGCGGCAAGCGCCTCTTCGTAAACGCTCCGGAAGCCGCCTTCCAGAATCCGTGTGATCGGCGGAAGATGATGAACGGCATCCACATAAGGCCCGCAGCAGAGGATATATCTCTGATTGCTGCGTGCACGGAAGCGTTCGAGTTCCCGAGCCGGAATCTCCTGCCGGAAGATCTTCTCCCGGAAATGGTTCTGGAGCCAGTTCTTTCCCGGATAGTTTCCCCAGCCTCCGTTGATTCCGGCTTCAAAGTAGAACGGGGTGTTCCGGAAGATCACTGGACGGAAGTGATCGGTGATGATCCGATATGTCTCTTTCCGCATCCGCATGGCGGAGTATTCCGGATGGGTCGCGGCAGTGGCCTGAAACTCTTCCAGCATCCGGTTGTAACTGGCGGTCTGCTCCGCGTCCCGGCATGGACCATTTTGTTTGCCGCCTTCCTGATAAAAGGTGCGAAGTTCCTGTCTGAGATCCGTGTTGTCCATGTTTTTGACTCCCCGTTTGAATTTCTCGTTTGATGTGATAATTTAACAGAAGACGGAGTGAATGAAATGTAATTTCTGATGAAAAGGATGTTATTTTATGATATCTTTCTTCCGAAGACATCCGGCGTGCAGGGTGGGAGCGGAGTTCCGGTTCGTCAATCTGTTCGAAGAGGTGACGGAATATGATCGGACGTTTCAGCTTCCGTTCAATATTCTCTCCTGTGTTGTCGGCAGCGATCCGGAAACGGAGTCCTATGTCCGCAGCAATATCACAGGGGAGATTTATCCGCATCGGGACGGGGAGATCATGTTCATTCCCCGGGGACTTCCCATTTTCATTCACCGCAAACCGGATTTTCGTATTCTGAGTCTCCATTTTACATGGGAGGTGTTCCCGGGAATGGATTTGTTTGCCGGTTCGGAGAGCATACACTGTCTGCATTCTCCGGAAACATTGAAACGGATTGAACGGTATTTTGCCGAACCGGACCCGGTGATCGCCTGTTATGGTTTGCAGGCAATCGTTCTGGAGGTCTGTCTGCCGCTGATTCCGGCAAACCGGAATCACATTGAAAAATGGCGTTTTGCAGAGATTCCGAAGATGGTGCGCCGTTCCGTTTCCGCGCGGATGAGCGTTGCCGACCTCGCGGAGTCCGCCGGATTGAGCGTTCCCGCGTTTTCCCGGGAATTCTCCCGGGAGATGCACTGTTCCGCAAAGGAGTTCCTTCAGAATGAACTTCTTGCCAGAGCCCTGCGTCTTCTGCACGATCCGAAGAAAAAAATACGGGAGATTTCGGAAGAACTCGGTTTTTCCTCTCCGTACTATTTTTCCAAATTCTTCAAACGGCGGTACGGGCTTTCTCCGCTCTTTTACCGGGATTCCGTTTCTCCGCTGTTTCCCGAAGAAAAATAAACTGAGCGGGAAAGAGAACACCTGGATTCCCTCTCCCCTCCTCTTTTCCGGAAGCGTTTATTCTATTTGACAACAGCTTTCGCGAATGCGTAAACCGCACAGCCGACCCCTTCGGACAGGATGTTCCGGAGGATTCCGCTTTCCGCATTGATCGTCTGCTGGAAATCGAAAAGGAACTCCTTGTCTTCCGGACGATAGTCTTTCATCAGGGAAAGCGGAATCTCCGCCCGGAAGCGGACCGTTTTTCCATCCCGTTCTCCCGGAACGACTTCGATGGAGCTGCATTCCTCCACGATGCCGTTTGCAACTTGAAAAACCGCTCCGTCGTGACGGATGCAGAATTGTTTTTTTTCCTTTTTTCCGCCCGCCAGAAAAACTTCCAGACATGATCCTTCCCATGGACGTTCCCGGATTACGGATTCCTTTTCGAATACTTCCGCGTCAATGAGGAAACAGCCGTTGTCGATGGAACAGCGGTAGGAGCCGAGAATACGCGATTCATCTTTCGTTTTCAAAACGATGGGTTCGGACGGCGTCCGCGAAAAGGTGATTTCCTTTCCGATATGTACGGGAATTTCTCTGGAGAATCCGCCGCAGCTCAGTTTCAGGCGGCACTCTTTCGCGTTTGCCGGCGAGAGTTCGATCACCGCATCTTTTTTCCCTCCGTTTGTGCGGATGGAACCGTTCCATTCCAGTCTGATCTCCGCGGAATCGGCGGAATGGAGTTCCGCTTTGCCTGGGATTGCTTTTCCTTCCATGTTCCAGGACGGGGGCGTGATTTTGACTTCCGTTTTCGGGAAGAGTTTTTTACTGCGGGCATATTGATCCGCGAACTCTTTGAGAACGGCGAAGAGTTCGTCGTCGATTCCCTTCGGCGAGAAGGGGAGGTCCCAGCTGACGACGCCTCCGTTGTCGGTAATGTTCCGAGTCATGGCGGCGAGCGCTTTTCCGTCGCCGCGGACCGGACCCTTTCCCCAATACTGTCCGACGTAGGTCAGTACATGGTACTGCATCCCCTCGACCATGGGTCCGTTGAGGAGTCCGTATTCAGGTTCGTTGATCTCTCCGGCGAGATAGTCCTGGTTCGGATCGACCGCGCAGGGCGGATAGACCACGCCCGGATTGAACGCGATGATCGCATCCGGATTGCCGGTCCGCAGGGCGTCGGCGAAGGATTTTCCGTTTGGAGGATCGGGAAAAGCGTACATCTTGTCGGCGAAATAGGAGCCGTCGACCCACCAGCCTTTGACTTTCGTCCCCCAGCGGCGCATCCATTCCGCGTGAATGGCGCTCCACATGGTCTGGAATTCCCGCAGACGGGGATCGGTTCCGGCAAACTGTTTGACCTCCTGATAATTTCCGCAGTTTGCGTTGCAGTTCCACGGGGGAATGGATTTCAGTTTCCGTACCGCGTCGAAATCGAATCCGGGTGCGAGGGTGGTTGTGTAGGCCATCAGGGGAATGTTGTACTTTGCGAGGGCGTCGGCAAAGTCGAGCATCAGGTCGCGGCGGGAACACTTGGAGCGGTCCCCGCTCAGCCCCATGATCCGGTCGTAGGTCTCGTTCGGGGCGCAGTAGTAGCCGGAATTCTGACCGACGGTCAGAAAGGCGTAGCCCGCTCCGAGTTCATGAAGCTGTTGCGCGATGGCATCCGCATCGAAGCTGTCCACCATCCGGTTCCACTCGTCGGGTGGCGCGGGAATCCGCTCACTGCGGTTTTCCGGCGGATGGAGCGCACTGCCCGAATTCAGAAAGTGAAAGAAAAATCCGTATTCTGCTTTCCGGAACCATTCTGTTTTTTCGAAGACCGTTTTCATGAGAAATCCTTTTTCCAGGAAGATATTTTATTTTGCCAGAATCATCAGCGGCCAGAGATGGGGATTGTAGTCGCAGGCAGCGCCGTTTTCGGTCGACATGGAGAGCGCCGAGTATTTTCCTCCTTTGTCCTGATTGTGGAGGAAGAGGGCGAAGCCTGCCGTGAATCCCGGTTCCAGCCGGATCGGTTCGATGTATTTCGGTTCAAAGGTGATGTCGTAAATATATCCGTCGGCGGTGCGGGTAAAGGTGCACTTGATTTCGCGGTTCGCCTGTTCTTTTGTCGGCATGTCGAGTCCGCCTGCGAACTGCCAGTTGACGGCGCGAAGACGGTTGACGAATCCGGGGCCGGTTTTCCCCTCGAGATTGCCGTAGGAGAAATCGTACCGGTAGTCATCCTGATCGTATCCGCGTCTGACATTGGAGCGTCCGTTGGCTCCGCAGTCAAAGTAGACTTCCAGAGCCCCGTCGAGGATATAGAGATTATTCCGGAGGTTCGGAGATGTGAATTTTTTCCGGTCTGCAACGAAATCGGCATCCTTTGCCTTGACGCGCACATAGAAGCCGGATTCGTTCCATGCCGTCTGG
>CALXMJ010000288.1 GCA_944389445.1 uncultured Victivallales bacterium
TTGCGATAATACGGTCATTTTATGCTTTGATGGTTTCATGGATGCTCCTTGTTTTTTTGCTGAAATATAAGTTGCATCCAGAACCATCATCTTTCAACTTTTTCTTTTCCTATGGGATGGCTGTGTACATTATACTAAAAAATCAGAAAAAACAATCCCCGGAAATCCTTTTTCCTTCTGAAAACCTGCAAAAATACGCCCGGAAAAGACCGAAAAGGAGTTTTTGAGAATGATTCCTGTTTTTTATTGAAACGATTTATTCCTTTGAATGTTCGGTGCAGAAGACCGGTCAGGAGGATTCCTCAGGATGAATGAGTCTGAAATCCGCTGGCGGGAAGAGAGGAAAAACAGTTGTTTCCGTTTCTCCGAGGAGGTTCGGAAAAAAGACATGATTATCCGTCAGTAGCGTTTTGTACTATTTTTATCCGTTTTTATGAAAAAAAAGGGATTGCTTTTTCAGGAGAAATATCCTATAATTTCAAAAAGGAAATCAAAAGGATACTTAAAATGCAGATGAAGCAAAAAATAACCATTCTGGATACAGACATTGGAAATGATATAGACGATACCTGGGCTCTCGGTCTGCTTCTGAAAACTCCGGAACTGTTCCCTGCGCTGGTTCTTTCCTGCTCCGGAGATACCGGATACCGCGCAGCGGTTGCTGCGGCGTTTCTGGACAGGACCGGCTGCGGAGAAATTCCAGTAGGTGTCGGCCTCAGAAGGATGGATGAAGAACCCGAAATCGTGGAAAGCCTGCACGAATGGCTGGCTGGATATTCCCTTGATGACTATCCGGGCAGAGTTGTGCAGGATGGAATTGCAGAGGCAATTTCCATTATGGAAAACGCAGAGGAGATTTCCGTGATCGGAATCGGACCGATGACCAACCTCGCGGAGATTTGCCGGAGACGGCCCGATCTGGCAGAGAAATGCCGTCTTACGGCGATGGCGGGTTCTCTCCGGAAAAATTTCCGGGACTGTCCGGGCCAGGTCGCAGAATACAACATTGTCACGGATCTTCCGGCGGCGCAAACGGTGTTTCGTACAAAATGGAAGGAGTTTACCCTGACGCCGCTGGATCATTGCGGAAACATTGTTCTTTCCGGGGAGGAGTACCGGAGAATGCGTTCCGCCGGGGGATGTATTGCCCGGGAGATCATCGCAAGTTATCATACATGGCTCACGTTCGGTGGAAAGCTGTCTGACGGAATGGAGCAGGAGTCCAGCATTCTGTATGATACCGCGGCGGTCCATCTGGCGGCTTCGGATCGCTTTACACGGTTCGAACAATGGAAACTGATAGTGGATGATGCCGGTTTTCTGCGTTCTTCCGAAAACGGAATGCCGGTCAGAGTCGCAATGGATTGGAACGATTTCAGTGCTTATCGCCGTGAACTGCTTGCGAAACTCGCTCCTTCATGAGGAGCATGAAAATAACGATTGTGTAAAATATTCAAGATTAAAAACCAGAAAACGAAGGTTTTATTGGTTTTTTGCGATATAATGATTGTAATTACAGAAACGAATATGGAGAAGTTGAAATGAAAAGGTATTTCTCACTGATAGAATTGCTGGTGGTCATTGCGATTATTGCCATCCTTGCCGCGCTGCTTCTGCCGGCATTGAACTCGGCGAGACAGAAAGCCAAAGCCATCACCTGCATCAGCAACATGAAGCAGTCGTCGCTGTGCATTGCCCAGTATTCCAATGACAACAATGATACAATGATGATGCTTGATACCTCCAGCTTCTGGCTCAGCTGGGCCGGCTGGCTGGTGTTTACAGGATATATGAATACCACGGATACGATCAGCTTCTGTCCTTCCAGCGATCCGAAGCCTCCCGCGGAAAACGGTTCGAGCACCTCTAACGGCAGAGACCGCTGGGCCATTTCCGAGATGCGGGTTTCCAAATACGCCTATACGGAAAATTTCAAAGGCTGTTTTGAGGGGAATCCGACCCGTGGCGACTGGTCGATCACCTACGGAGGAGACACGAACCAGCGCTATATCGACCTGAAACGAGTGACCCGCCTTTCCGACTTTTTCCTGATCGGGGACATCACGACCGCAACGGGCGGCAATCATGCAAGATGGTACTGGTACACCAACCACTATTTCTGGCGCATCCATTCTCCCAATGCGTTCAACCTGCTGTTCGCCGACGGCCATGCCGAAGCGAAATCGGAGTATTTCATCCGGACAAAAATCCATCCGAACGCTCTGTTCCGCTGAGCGCCAGACTACTTCTCTTTTTACACAGACTGCTTTATGAAAGGATGACTGCATGAGAATTCTGTTTTTTTCCGCCGCCTGTTTTCTTGTCGCTTCCGCGGTTTTTCCCCTTGCTGCGGCTTTGAAGATTGATCCAAAAGGAGCATTCACCATCGGCGGACTTCCCGCCCGGATCAAATGCTTTGATTCCCAATGGCGTTCCAGCACGCAGGGAGACCGCTGCTTTCTTGTGAAAAAAAACGACGGCACTTCCCTGGAATCCAAAATCGACATGCCCGGACTCAAAGGAACGCTCCGGCAGAAATTTCTCCCGGCCGGCCGGAGCACCTGGATCTATACGGCGGAAGTACAGGTCCGGAGCAAGCTTCCGCCGAAACAAATTGCGCTGGATTTCACCGCCCGCGCCTCCCGATTCGAAGGCCGGGAACTTCTGACCGATCGGAAAACATTCGAATTTCCACTTCATGTTCTGAAGATACGGGATCCATTCAATCTGTTCTGGGAGAAAACCGCAAAGGTCATTTTCCCTCTGGATGGAGCAAGAGTGACCTTCTCCGCGGAAAAACCGTTTGACTTTTTCGTACAGGACGATCGCGCAACCGGAGGCAATACCTTTGCTGTCCGGCTCCTCCTGCCGGAACTTGAAAACGGCCGTTACGGAATCCAGCTCAGGATCAAGGAAGAGCCCTATCTGTTTTCTCCGCTGGATCTTCGCGGCGCGTTTACAACCGGATTCAACGACGAAAAACCCGACGACCGGAAAGGCGGATGGACCGATCAAGGCGCGGATAACGATCTCCGCATGCTGCCGTGCTGGGAAAAGAATCCCCGTCTCGGCACTGTTCCGTTCAGTCTGGTGGCGCCATGGAAAAACGGCGGGAAATCCTGTATCGTTCTCCGGGGGCCCTTCCGAGATTATTTCCCGCAGAGGGCGGAGGCGATGCAGTCCAAACCGGTCCGGGGGAGTTATTTGTATCTTCTCCATGCGATGGCATGGCCGTCGGGTAAAAAAATCGGGGAAGTGACGCTGGAATACAAAGATGGGAGTCGGTCTGTCATTCCTGTGACCGGCATGAAGGATGTCGGGAACTGGTGGTCGCCGCAGCCGGCACCGAACGGGGTTGTCACATGGACCGGGGAGAACAAAGCCTCTGTGGTAGGTCTGTATCGTTCCATCTTTCCGATTGAAAACAAGGAAGTTGAAAAAATCGCATTCACTTCGACGGGAGCCTCTGTATGGGCGATTGTTGCGGCGACTCTCTCTTCGGACCGGGTCCCGGAACAGAAGCTCGGCGGACCGGTCGTTATAGCACAGAATGCAAACTGGAAGCCGATTCGTCAGGAGAAGGACATTGTCCCGGGATCGGTTCTGGACTTTTCACGGCATCTGGATGCTCCTGCGGGGAAATACGGGCCCGTGGTTGTGCGGAACGGTCATTTCGAGTTTCGCGACCGTCCCGGCGAGAGTGTCCGTTTTTACGGGACCAATCTGGTGGATACGGCTCAGTTTCTGGAGCCCCGCTGGTCTGAGCGTCTGGCAGACCGCATGGTCAAAGCCGGATTCAATCTGGTCCGGATTCATCACCATGACAACGGTCTTTCTGTCCGGCGGAACGGTTCCAGTACAGAGCTGAACGAAAAACATCTCGACCGTTTGAATTATCTGATCGCCTGTTTCAAAAAAAGAGGAATCTATGTTATTACCGATTGTTATGTCTCCCGCCGTTTCACTCCGGAAGAGGAAAAGGAGTGGGGCGCAGGAGGGTTCAAACATCTTGTCTTCCTCCGGAAATCGGCGATGGAAAACTGGAAGCGGTTTACAAAGAACTGGCTGACTGCACCGAATCCCTATACGGGAATTCCGCTCAAAGATGATCCCGTGCTGATCGGAGTGAACCTGATCAATGAGGGGTATCTCGGTTCCCGCTGGGAAGGTTCGCTTGGCGCACTCAAGGAACAGCGTTTCGCGGAGTGGCTCAAACGCAAAGGATGGAAGGCGAATCCGCTGAAACGTGAAGAGCAGACCGCAGCCTATCTGATGGATGCGTACGATGCGTCGTATCGGGAAATGCGCGACTTTCTCCGAAAGGAACTCGGGATGAAACAGCCCGTTTCCGATCAGAATCATCATTCGGAATGGCTGCTCTCATTCTTGCGCGATGAATACGACTACATCGACAATCACTATTATTTCGATCATCCCCAGTTTCCCGTGGAAGCCTGGAAACTGCCAGCCCGCCTTGAGAATGAGTCTTCTCTGAAAAGCGCCTCTGCCGATCTCACTTGGATGTTCCCCACCAGAATCTGGGGCAAGCCCATGGCCGTGACCGAATTCGATTATGCAAAACCGAACTTCTACCGGGCGGAGGGAGGAGTCCTGCCCGCCGCCTATGCCGGACTCCAGGACTGGAGCGGACTTGTCCAGTTCGCCTATTCCCACGGATACGGCAACATCATTTACGATCAGACGACCGGAGGACCTTTCGATCTCGGCTCCGATGTAGTCAAAATGCTTTCCCATCGAATCGGAGTGAAGTTGTTCCTCGGAAAGGAGATCAAACCTTCCCCGGTGATTCTTGCTGCGGCTTTTTCGGGACCGGAAGGAATGAATTTCAGTCAGGTTCCCTCCCGTGATTTCCGGAATCTCGGCCTGGTCGCCAGAATCGGGACGGCGGTCCTGCCGGACGCTGCCTCCGTCCGCACAAAACTTCCGGATGGAATCCATGCTTTGCTCAATACCGGATACAACTTCCCGAAACTGGAATTCAAGGTGCCGGTAGTTCGTGCGCAGAATTTTGGCAGTGCTCCGTTCAAGGATCTGATGAATCGCGGAATTCTTCCGGACGATTCGGTTGATGTTTCCGGAAAAAGATTCCGTTCCGCCGGAGGACAGCTCGAACTGGATTCCGCCCGTCAGACGTTCCGCGCCACTGCTCCGGGAATCGAAGTTCTGATTCTGCCGGAAAAACTCGAAGGGAGCAGTGGTCTGATGCGGATTCAAAACCGGATCGGGCGCGGCGTATTTTCGCTTCAGTCCGTAGACGGCAAACCGTTGAAGGAGTCGAAGCGGATGCTTTTTCTGCACCTGACCGACTCGCAGGCATCCCTTTTGAAATTCGATAATTCGTTGATGAAACAGTATTCCACCTGGGGAAAGGCGCCGCATCTGGCAGCGCGCGGTGAAGCGGAAGTCCGTTTGAATCTGCCTGCGGACAGGAGCTGTACTCTTTACAGCTGCAATACCGGAGGAAAGCGTCTTGCCCGGATTCCCGTCAGGCGGAACACGGAAGGGGAAATTGTCTTTGATGCACATGTATTCCGTCCGGAAGGACAGGTTTTTGTCTACGAGCTGACATTTGACTGATCCGTGGTTGAAACTTCGTTCCCGGGAGTGTACAGTATTTTCGGAAACAGGCAACTCGGGAAGGGTGCGAATGGAACTGCCGTATTTTGCATATGCGTGGCTGCATCATGGGGAAGGCAATGTGGCCTTTCATTGTCACGGCGGGTGCGAGATCCTGCTGGTGACTCGCGGGAAATGCCGTGTGGAAAGTTCCTCCGGGATTCTGGAAGGAGTTCCCGGCACTTTAATTGTGATTCCTCCGGGAGTCCGGCACAATCAGATCAACGAACCCGGAGAGCGGAACCTGTTCTGTGTGTTTCAGGCCTCCCCCGGACTTTTTTCCCAGCGGTGGCGCCGGATTGATGTTTCCGGGCTCGGATGGGTTCGCCGTTCCCTTCTTGAATTGTGGAGAATGATGGAACTTGGAAATTTGACAGGTGCACCGGCTCTGCTCTGTTCTCTGCTTCAGCGCCTTAATCAGCTGGAAAACCGGACGGAGAATCTGCATCCCGGACTCCAGCGCGCTCTGCATTTTATGCAGGATCATTTTACGGAGGAGCTCTCCATTGAGGAAACTGCGCGGAAAGCAGGGATATGCCCGAGTTTTCTGCGTCGCCTGTTTCAGGATTTCTGCGGTGAATCTCCTTTGCAGTATTTGCGGAATCTGCGTCTGGAACGATCCCGGATTCTCCTGCGCAACCCATATCTTTCCATAGCGGAGATCGCGGAACGGTGCGGTTTTGGAGACAGCAACTATTTCATCCGCATTTACAAAAGCAGATATGGGATTACCCCCAGGAAAGACCGTCCGGTTCTCTCGGGGCGGTCATGAACCGGACGGATTGCAGAGGAGACTGGTTTCATTCAGGAGGTCCGCTGTTATGGAATCCGGAGAAGTTCATAAGCCATTGCTCCGTATTGGTCCGTATCGGCGGTAAAGATTACTGATCCTTTTGATTCCCGGAACGGAATCTCGGCGAGAACTGCTCCGTTGACATCAAG
>CALXMJ010000289.1 GCA_944389445.1 uncultured Victivallales bacterium
ATACAAGAAAACAACAGGATTGAACATATACAAAACAGGCTTGTTTTTGTTCTTTCGAGGCATGACTCATGATTTTTTTTGATGGACTTTCCTTTCCGGCTGCGGGAGTGATCCGTTTCGGACATTATCGGGCCAATGTCCCTCTTTATTACGGAATCCAGTATAATTCCGCGGGAAGCCTGCGGATGCGCGTCAATCATGGGAAAGAGTTCCGGATCGCCGGCCCTTCCTGTTTCATTACTCACCCCGGCGCTTATTTCGAATATGAATTGAAACAGGGGGAACGGCATGATTTCATTTATTTCTGCTTTATCGGACCGCGTGTGAAAGAGTATTTGGAGAAAGGACTGCTTGAGCTGATGAATCAGCCGATTCCAATCAGCCGGGAGCATAAGTTCAGTGTGACGCTGCGGGAAGCTCTTCGTCTTCGCGAGCTGGGACGCTATGCCGAAACGGTCAATCTCCTGGAAAATCTTCTGCTTCAGATTCGCAATCCATATAAAAATGGAGCGTGCATCTATCAGGCTTCCAGTCTTCAACTGCTGACAAAACGAATTCGCGCAAATCCGGAACAAAACTGGAATTTTGACGAGGAAGCAAAAAAACTGAATGTCACCACTTCGCATTTCCGACGCATCTTCCGGAAATTTACCGGGGATTCTCCCCTGCATTATCTGATTCAGCAGCGTCTCGCCCGGGCCGCAAACCGTCTGGTCCATTCGGATGAACCGATCAGTGCCATTGCTGCCGGGGTCGGTTTGGAAAACCTGTTCTATTTCTCCCATCTCTTCAAAAAATATTACGGGATCTCTCCGAAAAAATATCGGGAGGAATTCATGATCTGAATTTATCCGCGAGAAATTCTCTCGTCTCCTGTCATTCACCGCCGTCCCCCTGTGCCTCGATCCATTTTTACTCATCAAAATTGACTTTTCAGATGATTCTGCTTATATTATACTACAAAAAAAGAAAATCGTCTATTGACAAAAAATAAGGTTCCGTACAGGGAAAAATGATTTCTGGTCAAGAGAATCTTCAGTTGAAAATGGTTTATTTCTTCCGGGCCCCGGCTCATCGGAATTTCAACGATTCCCTTGTCCGCCCTGGACAGCTCTATGTGGAACTGATGAGCGGCGGCATTGTGATGTATCAGGGGAAACGCTGGCGACGCAACACCCTCTTCTGCCATACGGAGGGCGATCGGACCATTCATGATTTCTCCGACGGATTCCCCTACCGCGTATTGATGATCCTTTTTGAAAATTACCATGCACCCCATCGGGAGCTGCCGCATATTTCCCAATGGAACATGCCGGACGCTTTGGATCTCTTCATCCGGGAGGCCCTGGAAGCCTTCCATAATCCGAAAACAGACCGGAATGAACTCGCGGAGTATCTCTATTCCGTGATCCGCTGGAACGCTCGAAACCATCCCGCTTCCTCAGAACTGGACGACGGATGCCCGAGAGAGATCATTGAAATCCGCAATACCCTTGCCGACTGCGCATACCATTACGACGGCCTGCGTCACCTTGCCGGGCGGGCCGGATATTCCACCGCATATTTCAAAAATCTATTCAAGAATGCCATCGGCGTTTCCCCCTATCGTTTCCGCCTGCACGCCCGATTGCAGAAAGCCTGTTCCGAACTGGCCGGAACCAATCTCCCGATACGTGAAATCGCAAAAAAATACGGATTCTCAAATCTTGAGACTTTTTACCGCGCTTTTAAAAAATTCACTGGAGAAACCCCCGGAAATTTTCGGAAAAGACACTCTCCCGATGCCTCGGGATAATCTTTTTAGCCTCCCTTTCCCATCCCGCGGTTATCGCGTTTCGGCCGAAGAACTTTCCCGGGAAAGCATAACTTGCTTAATTTGTAAGACCTTTCAAAACAGAAACTTATATATTTTTATCGGCATCCTGCCCCGGAGAAGCCGTGCAGGTGACGGGCTCTCTGCGCTCTTCTCCCCTGCGGATCGCCCGCAGACGCTTTACATCGGGAACATAGCGGGAAACATGGTCGGCGGGATCTCCCAGAATCCGGATCTCGTTGCCGTTCCCGTACTTCGCCCGGAGCTTCCGGGCAAGATCCAGAATCGAAATGGGATCCTCCGAGCCGACGTTGCAGAGAAATCCCGCTTGTCCGCGAATCAGAAGGGTGAACAGCGATTCCACAAGATCATCCGCTTCCATGTAACTGCGTACCGTGCGGCCGTCTCCCCGGATGAGAATCGGACGATTCTGCTCGCAAGCCCCCAGAAAGTTCCCCGCTGCATAGTGAAGATCCCGCGGAAGATAGCGCCCGATAAAGCTGAAGCAGCGGGCGATCACCACATTCTGTCCCGATTGTGCACAGAGTTTCTCGGCCTCCAGCTTTGCCTTCCCGTATTCCGTAACCGGTTGGCAGGGAAACTCTTCCGTAAGACGTTCCACCTCAGAAGGCTGAACCCCGTAGACCGCTCCGGAGCTGATAAAGAGAAATCTCCCGGCTCCGCAGAATGCGGAATACTCCAGCGCACGCTTTGTCCCTTCCAGAATGATGGAACGCATGACGCCGGGAGGAAGCGTCGTGACCGCCGGAGTTGCCGCATGAATCACAAAATCGCTGCTGCCGGATGGAAACGGAAAATTCCGGATGTCCCCTGAAAAAAACTCAAGACCGGGAATTCGGCAGAGCTCCGGATACTGTTCCCGGAATGAGTCGCAATTGCGGGCCAGAATCCGGAGATGCAGCCCCGGAACCGGATGCCGGAGAAGATAATCCAGAATGCTTTTGCCGAAAAAACCGGTCCCTCCGGTCAGAAAGATTCGTTTGCCTCTTAATGTTTCAACAAGATCCCGGCTCAGCATGTTCGCTTACCTGTCAAAGTTGATCCGCTCCTCCTCGATGACCAGTGGCTTGTTCTTGACCTGGGTCCAGACCGCTCCCAGATACTCGCCGATCAGACCGATGAAAAAAAGCTGAACCGCCGAGAAAAAGAACATTCCGATCACCAGAGGAGCAAGTCCCAGCTGGAAGGTGTCCCACCAGATCAGTTTCAGAACCAGGTAGAGCAGCGCTACAAGAAGGCTGCCGAACCCGAGAAGAATCCCCGCAAAAACCGCCAGACGAAGCGGCAGTTTCGTGTGATTCACAAATCCGGTCATCGCCATGTCGTACAGCGTGAGAAAATTGTTGTGCGTGCGTCCGTGCTTCCGCTTCTCCTGCACAAACGGAACTTCCGTCCGGCGGAAGCCGATTTCGCTGACCAGTCCCCGGAAATACGGGTACGGATCATGAAATTTGCGCAGAGCGTCGATGAAAACCCGGTCATAGAGTCCGAATCCGGTGAAGCGCGGAATGATGGTCTCCCCCGGCGCGGCCGTGCCCAGTATTTTGTAATAGAGTTTCCGAAGAGCTTCCAGAAACGGATTCGCGCGCGTTCCGCTCCGGACTCCGCAGACCACTTTGTATCCCTCTTCCCATTTCCGGATAAACGTTTCCAGAAGCTCGGGCGGCTCCTGAAGATCCGTGCAGAGGCTGATGACCGCATCCCCGGAGGTGCTCAGAAGCGCATGAAACGGAGAGCGGATGTGACCAAAGTTGTTGGAATTGAAAATCACTTTGAATTTC
>CALXMJ010000290.1 GCA_944389445.1 uncultured Victivallales bacterium
GCAATGAAGTCGGAACAGTCGCCGTTCCGATCACGCAGAATTCCTTTGGTATGTCCCGCCTTGATCGGGAATGTCCGGGCGATCTCCACGCCGTTGATGCGGAAGCACGGCTGGGGATTCCCATGCCCGAAAGGACCGAGCCGGTCATAATACGCAAAGAAATCATCGCCCAGATCGCAAAGGTTCACCAGTCCGTCATAGGAGACGCTGTCGACCAGATCCTCCTTCGTGATTTCGCCGCGGACGGTCTCCTCGAACACGCGCTGGAATTCCGGAATGCTCTCCTTGCGCAAGCCGAGCCCGACCGCCATCGGATGGCCGCCATAACGGGTCAGCAGATGCGAACACTTGGAAAGGACCTTGATCAGGTTCAATCCGCCGATGCTGCGCCCGGAACCGTGCGCCTCGTCGCCCTGAATCGTCAGGACGATCGCCGGACGGTTGTAATCGCGTGCAAACCGCGAAGCGACAATTCCGATCACGCCCTGATGCCAGTCCTCGCCGGCGGCGATGATGGAATAACTGCTCGAAAAATCCGGCGCGGATTCCACATAGTGCTTGGCCTCGTTGAAAATCTCCTGTTCCTTTGTCTGACGCTTCTGGTTGAAGCGCTCCAGCATATCCGCGTATTTGTAGGCGTCAACGATATTGGAAGCGGTCATCAGATCGAGAGCGGAGATTGCGTTGCCGAGCCGTCCGGCGGCATTGATTCTCGGAGCCATCTTGAATGTAATATCCGACGGTTTGATGGAAGTGCCGGAAATCTTCGCAACCTCGATCAGCGCCCGCACTCCCGGACGCAGCTGTCTGCGCAGCATCTCCATTCCGTGCTTGACAAGGATGCGGTTTTCGCCGAGGAGCGGAACAATATCCGCCACGGTTCCGAGAGCGACATAGTCGAGCACCTCCTTCAATTCCGTGGTGTATCCGCCGAAATTGTTGTCGCGCCCGTACTTGAGAAACGCGTGCGCCAGTTTGAACGCGACCCCCACTCCGGAAAGATTGTGCAGATCCGCCAGTTCCTCATGAATCTTGGGATTGATATTCGCCAGCGCCGCCGGCAGAGTCTCCCCCGGTTCATGATGATCGGTGATAATGACATCGATCCCGCGTTTCGCGGCGTCCTCGACCGCCTCGCAGCTGTTGATTCCGCAGTCGACGGTGACCAGGACCCCGCAGTTGCCTCCCGCCGCCTCCAGCGCTTTTGCCAGAGAGTCCGGAGTGAACCCGTATCCGTCATCGAACCGGTGCGGCAGAAAATTCGTCACAATCGCCCCGTTGCGCTCCAGGATCCAGGAGAGAAGCGCGGTGGCTGTAATGCCGTCCGTATCATAGTCTCCATGAATCAGGATGTGTTCGCGGTTGACGATCGCCTTCCAAAGGCGTTTAACGGCTGTTTCAATTCCCGGGAAACGGAACGGATCGCTCAGATCCGCGAAAGATGCATTGAAATAAAAATCCACATTCCGGGATTCAATGCCTCTTGCCGCAAGATACATTGCAATCGCACGCGGATGAGATTTTTCCCTGATCAGTTCACCGGTTATCTTTTCTTTGCCATCAGACGCACATGTCCATAGCTTGTTACCCATGTTGCCTTTCTTTTCTTTTAATTACTGTAACACACTGTCAATATACAATAGAAAATGGAAAACATCAAATTCATTCTTTAAATTTGAAGAAAATAGTTTTTATTTTATTTTCCCGCTTGACTTTTTGAATTTAAGGGATACATTAGGGGCTATCAACCAGATGCCGACGTGGCGGAATGGCAGACGCGCTGCGTTCAGGTCGCAGTCCGTGTACGCGGGTGAAGGTTCAAGTCCTTTCGTCGGCACCAATCTGATTCGACATTCCTCTCCGGTCTTCCCGGAGGGGATTTTTTGTATCGGAGGGGAGGACTCTGAAATGAATATTTTCGTTCTGGACCGCTCGCCCCGGACCGCCGCGGAATTTCTATGCGATGTCCATGTCGTAAAAATGATCCTGGAATCGGCGCAGCTTCTTTCCACGCAGGACCGGCTCTCCGGATTGAACCGCGGCTATGAAATCACCCATGCGAATCATCCCTGCCGCCGATGTCTTGAAAATCCGGCCAATTACCTCTGGCTTTCCGCGCATCTCGGGGCACTGCTCCGGGAATACTCCCGGCGCTATCGCAGGATGCATAAGACGGAGCCGCTCTACCGGATGTACTGGATGAGAGATTTCCGCTGCATGTCCGGCGGATCTTTCGCCAGAAAACTGACCTTTCCGAAATGCATGCCGGAAGAGTACAGGGTCGGAAACGACGGGATCGACGATGTCGTCGCCTCCTATCGCAGCTACTACCGCTTCAAACAGCGTTCTCTGCGCCGTTTCCGCTACACGAACAGAACTCTTCCGGAGTGGCTGGCGCCCCTGTGATTCTCCGCAGAAATCAAAACCACCGGCTTAGCCGGTGGTATGCACCACGCCTTCAAGGCGATATTGCCGGCACCCCGACACGGGCTCTGAAAAAATTCGCCAATTGCAACTTTTTCACAGGCCGCCGCTAAAGCGGCCTCTTAGTTTATCTTTCAAAAAAAACTTTTATCACAATAACCAGCTGAGTTCTTTCTATCCGGTTAGTGTGGTGCCTGTTTATTCTTGCTACCCGTAAACGGGTCTATATACTCCTTGAACGTTAATTGTTCCATCGCCTGATCT
>CALXMJ010000291.1 GCA_944389445.1 uncultured Victivallales bacterium
GCCAATCCGATGAGCCTCAAACGCGGTATCGACAAGGCTGTGGAAGCCATTGTCAAAGAACTCGACAAAATCAAAAAGGATGTTTCCGAGAGCGAGCAGGTTGCCCAGGTCGCCACGATTTCCGCAAACGGCGATTCCGAAATCGGAAAAATCATTGCTGATGCTATGGACAAGGTCGGCAAAGACGGCACCATCACTGTCGAAGAAGCCAAAACCATCGAGACCACGCTTGACGTTGTCGAAGGTATGCAGTTCGACAAAGGATATCTCTCCCCGTACTTCGTCTCCAACGCGGAAGCCATGGAGTGCCAGCTCGACGATGCCTACATCCTCATCTTCGAAAAGAAGATCAGCAATCTCAACGACATTCTCCCTGTCCTTCAGACTGTGGCGAAGAGCGGCAAACCCCTGCTCATCATCGCGGAAGATGTCGAAGGCGAAGCGCTTGCAACCCTCGTCATCAACAAGATGCGCGGTATCCTGAATGTCTGCGCGGTCAAGGCTCCTGGATTCGGCGATCGCAGAAAAGCGATGCTCGAAGATATCGCCATCCTTACTGGCGGAACTCTGATCTCTGAAGACCTCGGCATCAAGCTGGAGTCCGTCGGACTCGACAAGCTCGGACGCGCCAAACGCGTTACCGTTGACAAGGAAAATACCACAATCGTGGAAGGTTCCGGCAAACAGGCCGACATCCTCGGACGTGTCCATCAGATCCGCAAACAGATCGAAGAGACCACCAGCGATTATGATCGTGAAAAACTTCAGGAACGTCTTGCCAAGCTCGCAGGCGGCGTAGCCGTCATCAACGTCGGCGCCGCTACCGAGACGGAAATGAAGGAAAAGAAAGCCCGCGTCGAAGATGCTCTGCATGCAACACGCGCAGCTGTCGATGAAGGTATTGTCCCGGGCGGCGGCGTTGCGCTTCTCCGCGCTTCCTCCGCGGCAAGAGCTCTCAAGCTGACCGGCGACGAGGCTGTCGGTGTCGACATCATCCTCCGCGCGATTGAAGAGCCCCTCCGTACACTCGCTTCCAACGGCGGATACGAAGGCAGCGTCATCGTCAAGGAAGTTCTCGCAGGCAAAGGCAATGCCGGATTCGATATCGCCAGCGGCGAGTTCGTCGATATGCTCAAGGCCGGTATCATCGACCCGAAGAAGGTTACCCGTTCTGCTCTCCAGAATGCGGCTTCCATCTCCGGACTCCTTCTCACCACCGAGTGCCTCATCACGGATGCTCCGGAAGAGAAGAAGGCTCCCCCGATGCCCGAAGGCGGCATGGGTGGCGGAATGGGCGGCATGGGCGGCATGATGTAATTCATGCCACTCCTGCAAAGCTGATTCAATCAGGCGTCCCGCGCGAAAGTGCGGGACGCTTTTTTTTGTATCTCATCACGGGTTATGACATAAAACAAAATGGAGAGCCTTTGCGGGAATCTCAGAGGCGTCGGAAGTTTGGGGAAAGAGAGGAGGTCGAGGGGGAAAAAACACCTTTTCAAAGCGGTTTTCTTCTCTCGTATTTTTTAGAGAGTTCCGTGCGTTGCACGGCCAGCGTCTCGCCGCTGGACCGCGACAAGGACACAGTCCTTGACCCGAGAAAAATGCTGGTGCATTTTTCCGTTTTTGATTATCGCATAAAATGAAAAGAGAGGAGGTCGAGGGGAGAAGAGGAGCTTTTCAAAGCGGTTTTCTCCCCTCGCATCTCATAAAACAGAACAATCCGTTTTTATTCGACTTCGAAGGCGAAGAGATGGACGCTGTCGGCTTTTTCGTTCCAGGAGGTTTTCGGGACAAGACGGATGGCTTCAACATCTGAAAGCGGCTTGAAGTTCAGACGGAGATAGCGTTTCCGGTTCTCGTTGACCTCCAGAACCTTCTGCCATTCGCCATAGCGGAAGACTTCGATAACGAAGTCGCGGGCAATGGTTCCGGGGACATGGCGGATATCATCTTCGGGAACACCTTCGAGGTTGCGCATCCGTTTGGTGTCCGCGAAATCGCTGTCGAAGATGATGCGGACGGAGGAGACCGTTTCCGGTTTTCCGAATTCATACCAGCAGGAGTCTCCGAGTTTGACAAAGGAACCGTTGTCGTTGTCGCCGATGGAGCGGTCGATTCCGTTACGCAGATTTTCGTCGGAGACTTTCGCATTGCGGCTCAGTTCCGAAATCCTGCGTGTTGCGAAAGGAAGGAACTGATCCTGTTCCATGAGGGTGTCGCGCAGTTCTTCGATGTGATGTTCATAGATTCCGCGCGGAGTTGTTCCATGTTTGACGGCGAGAGCCGCCGCGGTACCGACCGCCTGTCCCATGGTGGCGCAGGTCGCCATGACACGGGTGGAACTCATGCCCATATGCGAGCAGGAGATATTGCGTCCGGCGAAGAACAGGTTTTCAATGTTCTTTGAGTAGAGCGAGCGGTACGGAATTCCGAACGGGGAGGGCGCCGGATGGAAGATGGTCGGCGGTCCGGGATAATAAAACGCCTCCGGATGATGGTTGTCCATGCTCCAGCCGCCGTGACAGACAACATCGGGGAAACGGCCTTCCGCTTCGATCTCCGGCTGGGTGAGAATATGATCTCCGACATAGCGGACATTTTCCCGTTTTCCGGGGAGGCTTCCGATCCAGTCGAGTTCCCACTCTTTCGCGCGTCCGTCCGGATGGTTCTTGATGTACTCCCAGCAGCCGTAGGCGATTTTGAGCAGTTCATCGCGGATTTCATCAGCATCGGCGATCGTATCCTTGATCCCGCCGAACTCCATCCACCAGAAGTTGTTGGTTTTCATGTTGAACATGGCTTCCTTGCGGGGGATAGTCTCTTCTGTGTAGTGATGCGCCCATTCCGGCGCAATGAACGGCTGGTGCGGCCTGTCGGTTTTCCGAAGCTGGACAAGAATGGAATTTCCCATGGTCTTTTTATCTTCTTTTTCAGGCTCGTGGGTTTTGCCGAATTCGGAGGAGGCTTCGCGTCCGGTCCGGTATTCGGCTCCGGAAAGACGGAGAATGCTGTCGCCGGAGCAGTCCGAGAAGAATTTCGCGGAGATCTCATAGCGGGTGTAGGAATGCAGGTTCCAGGCGGAGACGGAAACAATCCGGCTGCCTTCGGTTTTCACTCCTTCCACCGTCGTGTTCAGGAGAAGAGTGATGTTCTTTTCCCGTTTGATGAACGTGTAAAGCACGTCATCCCAGATCGTGTAGCGGAGCGTGGGATTGTAGTAGTAGTTTTCAAGGAGAATTTCTTCGAGAATACCGCCTTCCTTGTTGTCCTTGCCGTGTGCTCCGCAGATCCACATGCGCATTTCGCTGGAGGCGTTTCCACCCAGCATGGGGCGATCCTGTACCAGAATGACGGAAAGCCCGTTTCTTGCCGCCGCGAGTGCGGCACAGACCCCCGACATGCCGCCGCCGACAACCGCGAGATCGGCGGAAAGTTTTTTGACCGGAATTTGCATTTTGAAACCCTTTCTTTTTATTGAGTGTTCAGTGAAATTTTTCCTGTCCCTATCATTATACTCCATTTCTTTTCATGTGGCAACAGAAAGAAAAGAGGTTTTTCCCGGATTCTCTTGCAAATTCCGCATACTGGAATTATACTACTGCATGAAAACATTGCTTCTGAACAAAACCCTGAAGATTTTTGAGACGCTTGTCAATGCGGAGAACCCGTTGACACTGAAGGAGATCTGTGCCAGGACGGGGATTACTCCCCCGGCGGCAAGCCGTCTGCTTTCGGACCTGGCGGATACCGGATACGTTCATAAGGTCTCCTATCGGACGTTTGAACCGGGTCTTGGCATGATCTATCTCGGGCAGTCGAGTCTGCGGCATAATTTTTTTCCGCAGAATGCGATTCTGCTTCTCCGTTCCGAACTCGCGGAGATGGGAATTTCCGGCGCGCTTGCGGGGATGTTCAATGACCGTCTGGTCTATCTGTTTCATTCTTATCGGGAGCGTTCCGTTCAGACTTCGTTCCTTCCGATGCCGGAACAGAGACTTTCCGGATCAAATATTGCTCTTGTGATTCTCTGCGTGAAGTACGGGAGCGAAAAAGCTGCCTCCATTCTTCTGGATGAGCTGAAACGGAGTCCGATGACCGAAGAGGAACGCGAATTCCGTGAAAGATCAATCCTTCAGAGAATCGAAGCTTTTCAAAAAGACAATTATGCTGTATGGGAGGATGAGTGCCGGCACTGGAATATCTGTTTTCCCCTGGCTGGCGGATCACAGGTTTACGGACTTTCCTTTCTGATTGACGCGAATACCCGTCCGGACCGGGCGAAGCTCTTCCTGAAGTGTTCCTCCCTTGCTGCCGGAATGCGTAAAATTCTGACAAAAAGTTGAAATTTTCAAATTGTCCGGTAAATTGTCTTCCGGAGCAATTCGCAAAAAAGGAAAGGAAGAATCATGAGAATTCTGTTCAAAGACGCATATCTGATCTCGCCCGATGTGGAACTGGAGGGCGCCTCCGTTCTTGTGGAGAACGGGGTGATCCGGCATGTTTATGCGTGTGGCGACACGCTGCCGGAAA
>CALXMJ010000292.1 GCA_944389445.1 uncultured Victivallales bacterium
TCGGGCGGGGTTTTGCTGTCGACAGCAGGCTGGTACTGCCAGCGCTGAGGCAATTCCGTTTTTTCCGCGGCAAATGTCACTGCCGCAAGTGCCGCCAGCGCGGCTGTCAGGATTCGTTTGTTCATAAAGATCTCCGTATTTAATATTTTTATATCATGTTTATGGATTACCAGGGTTTGTTTGTCGAGGTCGGTGAGGGGGCATTGTTGTTGGTTGCCCATGGGAAATTTGTGGAAAGATTGTTCCAGTTGAATAAATCCTGAACTTCGTCATAATCCCGGACAGGAGTTCCGCCCGGAGTCACATTTGCCCGGTAAGAGGAAACATGACCGTCAAGGAACAGAAGATTCAATGCGCTCATGTGGCGCAGTTTTGCCCGGTTCCACCAGAAGGTGGAGATATTGGAACTGCCGGCATCCAGCATGGTGAATGCAGAGGAAGGACGTTTGACCTTGGTTGTCAGAAGCAGGGGAAAAGGCTGTCCGGAACCGTTGTAATTGGTATTGGAAAACATGAACGAGGAACCGACATAGGAAAATTTGATTCCGATATCCGTACTTTCTGTTTTGAGCATGCCCGCCACATTTTTACTGTACGTATATTTTCCGGTGGATTTGTCCTCCGGACAATTCAGAATGGTTCCGAAATATCCAGCCTGCACGGTGCCTGATTTTCCCGGGACCGGAACTTTCCCGTAAGCGACAATCGCAGTGAAATATCCGGCTCCGTCGCCTCCCGACGTTGCGTAAATATCCTCCCGGAACGGGGGAAGATAATCGGAGAAATCCGTCTGGTACTGGTAGAGAGCAGAACCGATCTGACGGAGATTCCCTGTACAGCTTATCGCAAGCCCTTTCCGCCTTGCCTGATTCAATGCCGGAAGCAGCATCCCGGCCAGAATCGCAATAATTGCAATAACGATAAGGAGTTCTATAAGCGTAAAATTCATCTGCCGTTTCATTTTGATCTCCTTTCCAGTTTTCTGGTTGAATTTCGAATAACAAATTTTGCCGGAATACTTACTTCTTTCTGCTCCGGAGTTTTCCCGTTGATTCTTTGAAACAGCATTTCCATCGCGGCATTGACCAGTGCTTCCTGATCGTGTTCCAGCGTTGTAAGCGGTACATACTGGAACTGAAGAGAAGCGGGATCGCCTATGGAAATGATGCTGATATCATCCGGAACGAGGAGTCCCAGCCGGATCGCCGTATAGAACAGGGCGAAAGCATTGACGGAACCTGAACAGAAAACCGCAGTCGGCCGTTCCGGAGTGGAAAGAAGATTTTCCGCCCACTTCAGGGAAAGGTCCATGTATCCCTGTGAGGTTTCAAGTACAACGGGAATATCAGGTCCGCATGGAAGATCAAATTCCCGGGCGGCTTTTTCCAGGCCTTTCCTAGTCTGCTGATGCACATAATAATCCTGATTGCCGGTGAACAGGGCGATGCTGCGGTGCCCGAGTTCCACGAGATATTTGACCGCATTGTAAGCCCCGTTGGCAAAGTCGGAGTGGACCGAGTATTCGAAGGTATCGCCGATATCCACAAAAGGATAGTCCGGATTGTTCCGGATGAAGGCGCGGACCGTCTCATTGACATAGCCGGAATAGAGCACCCCGGCGGCGGTCCTGCTTTTGAGCATGAGCGGAAGCGTTTGCTGACTGGAGGGAGAAAGTATTTCAAGCTGATGACGCAGTTTATGACGGTCGCAGTATTCCGTGAAATGTTCCAGCGGCCCGGTCTGTCTGCCTGAAATCAGAAAGCCGACGTCGATAATGGATTTTTTCTTGAGCAGCAGCGCCGCGGAGTTCGGCTCGTAATTCATTTCCCTGGCAATTTTCCGGATGCGTTCCCGCATGTCCGTACTGACCCGTCCACGTCCGGAGAGCGCTGTCGAAGCCGTTGCGGAGGTGACACCCGCCGCCCGTGCGATATCCTTCAGTCTGACCATGAAAATCTCCGTTTTTTTATCTGCGTAATCGATTCAGCAGATATATTATACTCTATTTCAAAAAAAAAGTCAATAGGGGGAAACGAAAAAACAAAAGAAAATTCCGGGGATTGGAAACATAAATCCGCTTCTTTTTGTTTTGGACAGGGATGAGGCATGGTTCAAAACGGGTATGGAAAAAGACGGAGACATCCGCCGGACCATTTTCCGATCCGGGGCCCCTGATCCGGGATGGAGTTACTTTCCGAGGCGTTTCCGCTCCTGCGAGTCGAGAATGTTCTGGATGGCGCGGGAGGTTTCGCGGATCATCTGTTCGTCAGACGGCAGGGAGGGGGGATTTTTTTTAGGGAACAGGGCGTTCCGGATTCGGTGGAGCAGAGGGTTTTCCTTTTTCCGGAGACGGTCCAGTTCCTCGCGGACCGTCATCAGATTCTGCGGAGGACTCCTCCGGTCTCCGATGTTCAGTGCCGCCTTGTAGTGATAGCGTGCTTTCGAGTACTCCTTCAAAGCGAAGAAAGAACGGGCAAGATAGACCCGGTACAGAATGTTGTCGGGTGCGAGAACAACCAGTTTGAGGAAGAGTCTTGCCGCGATTCGAAAGCGGTGTTCGGAATAATAGTTGCGCGCCTCCCGCCAGGTGATAAAGACCAGCGTGCGTTCCAGATCGCGGAAGAGTGTCATCAGAGTGGCATCCTCCGGCGGAGAGTTTCCGACGATCAGTTCTTCCAGCGTGTCGTCGTAATCCGTATCCATGATGCTTTCTCCGCCGGGCGTCGAATTTCTGGAATGCGCGGCATTGAGATTCAAAGTTTGATCGTACCGGGCCCGCTTTTCAGGATCGGAAAGGACGTTGAACGCCTCAACCAGACGTTTGAATGTCTCCGTCTTTTCCGGCGAATTGGAAAAAAGATCGGGATGACACTGTTTTGCCTTGGCATAATATGCTTTTTTCAGTGTCGAAAAATCGCAGTTGATTTCGATGTTCAGGAGTTCGTAGTGGGTCATGGCAGAAAAAAAAGCGGCTTCCGCGAGGGAAGCCGCCGAGTTGCAAATGATTTCCGGAAAGGAAATTATTTCAGGGTCTTCGGATCAAGAGTCTGGTGCTCTTTAACAGATGCCACCTTGATCTGTCCGTTGACGGTGTAGACGACTTCCAGAATCTTGCCTTTCCCATGTGCGGGATCGCCGAAGCGGTTGTCAGCCTTGAACGTCTGGCCTTTCTTCATGGCTTCCACGAACTCTTTGGTCAGATCTTTCTGCTGGGTCTTGGTGCCGTAAGCGACCTTCAGAACTTTGAATTCCTTGGAGGCCTTCATGTCCTTGGTGTCAACGATCTGGGTTTTGACGGGATCTGCGGCGTTTACGACGGCTGTCGCGCAGAAAGCTGCGAGAGCAAGCATCAGTGCGAATCTCATGTTTCTTTCTCCTTGTTTTTGTTTTCCCGTTGAAAAACGGATTCTTCTCTAATTATATGCAGACTTTTGGAAAAGTCAACGTCGATTTGAGAAAGAGTCCGATATTTTCTGAAAAAAACCGACAGCAGAGACCTGTCAGACTTTTACCTGTGGGAATGTATCCACCGCTTCCTGTGCCATTGACCGGAGGAATGCCGCATCGGAATTGCCGATCTCGTCCGGGACAAAGGTGATTTCCGCGGTTTTGCGGCCGTAGAGGGCGGCGAACCAGACACATGCCTGCAGGTACTGTCCGCGCAGATTCAAATGAATGGTATCACGTCCCAGTTTCAGTTCTCCGGTGGTTTTGTCTTTCGCCCACCAGATTCTGCCGACGAGGTCGCCCGCCTGGGGCGGCAGGTCCGGCCAATGGAGCGTATTCATCAGTTCCGGATTGTAATTCTGGAAATGGTACGGCTGATTCTTCCTTGCAAGCTGAACGGCGAATCCCGTCGGAATGATGCGGAGATTGAGTTCTTTTGCGACTTTTGTATATGCGGCGGTCAGGGCGTTGTACATATCGGTCTGGTTGATATGCCACGGTCCCGGTTCCACGGTTGCACCGAGTTCTTTCCATCGGGCGATGGCGGCGTCATCGTACTTCCACTCTCCGCCTGGACGGATGCGCGGATCGTCCTCCCGGTACGCCCAGGTCTGCTGAATCATGACTTCCGCCTGCGGCGCGTGCTGTTGGACGTAGTTGTAAATATTCGTGGCGAACGGCTGATAGGATTCGGCGCGCCAGCTCAAATGGCTTCCCTGCTGAATCGTCACGACGTCCCAGGGTTCCTTTGCGAGGACTTCCCGCATGGAAAGGCGGCGGTCCTGATACATTTTGTAGACCCCGTCCTTTTCCTCATTCTGAATGTAGCTCCAGTGACGGTGCAGTTCGCATCCTCCGTGATTCGCCCGTTCAAAATGCAGACTGCATCCGGGAACGGATTTTACAACATCCTCGAAATAGAGTGTAAGACTGTCCGTAAAACTGTTGCCGATCGTTAGAACCTTCAGATTATCTCTGCTCATTGCTTCCAAGCTCCTTTCCGATTTTCGCGTTCAGCCGTTGACGGCATTGAGGCTCCTGTTCGCAGGAGACAATGTAATCTACCATGAAAAGAGAATGGATTCCAGCATTTCCCGTAAAATAAATTGATTTTCATCTTCCAGCCCGTTATATTATCCGTTTAACAGGGAAGGAGAATTTCATGACGGCGGTGACTTCATTTTGCGGCTTATGCCTGCTTTTGATCCTCGGGAAGATTCTGCGGATGCGTTTTTCCATTTTTCAGCGGCTTTATCTGCCCTCTTCGGTCATCGGCGGGATTGCCGGTTTGATTCTTGTCCATTGGTTCGGGAAGCAGATTCCTTCGCACTGGTATGCCGGATGGGGTGGAATTCCTTCCTTCCTGATCAACATTGTCTTCGCGGCTCTGTTTCTTGGGGTTTCCACGCCGGGAATCCGGAAAATCTGGCGGGTCTGTGCGCCGCAGCTCTGCTATGGACAGATTATCGCCTGGGGACAGTATGTGGTCGGGATTCTGCTGGTGATTCTGGTTCTGCATCCGCTGTTCGGAGTCGGGCCTGCGTTTGCTGCGCTGATCGAGGTCGGATTTGAGGGCGGGCACGGGACTGTCGCGGGGCTTGCCGATACTTTCCGCGAACTCGGATGGGCCCAGGGCAAGGATCTCGGCTTTACGGTCGCCACGGTCGGCATGATCAGCGGAGTGGTGCTGGGAATGTGGCTGATCAATATTGCGGTCAAGCTCGGCTGGGTGAAGAACATCCGTTCGTTTGCGAATCAGTCGGAGCATGAACGGATGGGAATTTATCCCGACGATGCCCAGCCTCCGGCCGGAAGGCAGACCGTTTCCTCCGATTCGATAGATTCCCTGGCACTGCATGTGGCGATCATCGGGCTTGCCGTGACGGTCGGATACGGAATCAAGGAGGTGTTCCGGCTGATCAATGCCGTTTCGCCCGAGTGTATTCAGGAACTGAAGTTTCTGGAAAGTTTTCCCTTGTTTCCTCTCTGCATGATCGGCGGACTGCTGGTGCAGAATGTTTTCCGGCTCTTCCGGCTGGAATATCTGATTGATCACGGCCTGATGCAGCGTCTGGCGGGGACCTCGCTGGATTTTCTGGTGGTGGCGGCGGTGGCTTCGATCCGGCTTGATTTCATTGCCGCGAACTGGATGCCGCTTGTATTCATCTGTCTGGCAGGAATTGTCTGGAATGTGGGAGGCGTGCTGTTCCTTGCGCCGCGCATTCTGAAAAACGCATGGTTCGAACGGGCAATTGCGGAATTCGGGCAGTCGACCGGTGTAACGGCAACCGGACTGCTCCTCCTGCGGACCGTCGATCCGGAAAACAGAACGGTTGCCGCGGAGGCGTTCGGCTACAAGCAGCTGCTTCACGAACCGGTGATGGGCGGCGGTATCTGGACCTCTCTTGCGGTTCCTCTGCTGCTGACCCAGGGATATTCCGTCGTATTCATCACCAGTTCCGTCATGATTCTTCTCTGGCTTCTGTTCTGGTGGTTTGTTCTGCGCCGCGGCAATTACATCTGATGCCGGAGCAGCGGGACTGCCCTTCCGCTTTTGTTTCAGACATTGATCCTAAACGGTCAGCAGGGATGTGATTTCCAGCCCGAGCCCCATGAATACCATTCCGGAGAGAACGCCTGCAAGGGCAATATGATGTTTTCCATAGGTTTCCGCCATCGGCAGAAGTTCATCGAAGGAGATGTAAACCATGATTCCGGAGATGACGGCAAAAACAATCGCCAGAACGGCCGGAGTCAGGAACGGCGCCAGAATCAGAAAACCGATCAGGGCGCCCGCCGGTTCCGCCAGCCCGGAAAGCAGAGAGTACAGAAAAGCCTTCCTGCGGCTTCCCGTCGCGTAAAGAATTGGTACGCCGATGGCGACGCCTTCGGGAATATTGTGCAGGGCAATGGCGATGGCGATCGGAATTCCGAGCTGCATGCCGGAAAGTCCTCCGGCAAAAGTGGCGAGCCCTTCCGGAAAGTTATGGATTCCGATGACCAGAGCAAAAACGATTCCGGCGCGTCCGAGTTTTGCCCGTTCCTCCGAAGTCGCATGAACGGCGTCCTCCACTTCCGCCTGTTTCCGGACGTGATGCGGATTTTCGACTTCCGGCACCATCTTGTCGATCAGCAGTGTAACCAGCAGTCCGCAGAGGAAGGCGAGTACCGCGTAAATGCCGCCCTGAAACTCGCCGCATGCTTTGCGGAGCCCGCCGGATGCTTCCGCCATCAGCTCCACGAGGGAAATGTAGATCATCACTCCGGCGGAGAAGCCGAGAGCCGCGGAAAGAAAACGCCCGGAATCTTTTCCGGTTTTATGAAAAAAAGCAATGGCACCGCCGACAGCCGTGGAAAGTCCTGCAAAAAGTGTAAGGGCGAAGACGCTCAGAAACTGTGCCAGGCTAAGTTCCGGCATAAAAAAAGCTTTCTGTTATTTCCTGCCCGCAGGAGCGGATTTGACGGGAACTTTTTTCTTCGCAGCCGGCTTCGCGGATACGGGAGCTTTTTTTGCGGACGCCGCCGGCTGCGGATTGTCGAACTGTTTCAGTTTCCGCTTGAGCATTTCGAATTCATCTTTTGTGATTCCATCCCGGAGAACCATGGCAAGCTGAAGATAGGTCGAATGAGGGTACTCAAGCGACTTCACGGACCCGTCTGCGAACAGAATATTGACGAAGCCTTTGTGGTTTCCAATCCGCTCCACTGCAACGGGGACTTTGGGACTCATCGGTTCACGATATCCTCCGATCCAGAGGAAAGGATAACGCTGTTTCTGATTTGCCTGACAGATGAAATAACTGATCCGTTTGTCATAACCTGCCAGTTTTTCGAAATCTTTTTCCTTTTCCAGATTCGGATAGCGTCCGGAATGGTCGAGTGCGAACATCTGCATTGCCATTCCGAGCGTATTCAGATTGTCCGCGCAGTTGAGCCGCTCGGTATTTTCCTGCGAAAGCCAGATTGCCGGAATCAGTTTTATAATGACGACGGTCAGGAGAATCAAGCCGGGAATGACAAAATCAACAAGGATCGGCAGCCAGAATTCGAGAGCGGGATGTTCTTCTTTCATCGGAACGTCATACACATCCGTTCCGACCGTAAAGACATCGTACATTGCCCATGCAAACGGGATCAGCAGCAGAATCAGTGCCGGCCACAGCAGGATATAAATGGAGAGAATGCAGGAAAGAATCAGAACAATCACGCCGCAGATTCCGGGGAGAAACTGAAACAGGGCCTTGAGTTTGTGCCCCGTATAATAGCTGTGGACACCAAGAAATCCCAGGAACGCCGCAAGAACTACAAATACAAGTCTGTTTTTCTCATTCATTTTTTTTCCTGTCTGCTGAAATATTGTTCTAAAAAAACAACCCGCTGCCGCAACGCAGCATCTCCTTGTTTCGAGGTGAGCCGATTGATTTTCCGGTACATTTTTCCCTGCATCACCGACTATTGATCGGTAAGATAGCATGGCAAACAGGAAATTTCAATGTTTCCGGCAAGGATTTCTCATGCAAAATCCAAAAAAGGGAAATGGATGTTCCGATGGAAGAGGCAGACCGGATTCCCGGATTGAAACTGGTGCGCGGGAGGGGACTTGAACCCCTACGGATTACTCCACTGGAACCTAAATCCAGCGCGTCTGCCATTTCGCCACCCGCGCAGATGGAATCAGTCTTTCAACGCCGCGATCGCGGATTCTTTATCCTTGCAGATTTTGAAAACAGAAGAAAAACCGCTGATGTCAAAGATGTCATTGACATTTTCCTGAAGTGCGTAAAGAATGATCTTGCCGCCTTTCTGCTGAACTCGTTTTGCGGCAAGGAGAAGGATTCTCAGACCCGCGCTGCTGATATAACGCAGTGCGGAAAGATCCACCAGCAGATGATTCTGAAGTTCCACCGTCTGGGTGAACACCGCATCCACTTTCACCGCCGTATCCGTATCCAGCTTTCCGGAGAGCTGAATGACGGAGTACCCGTCTTCCGGTATGATATTGGTCTGCATTGATTGTTTCTCTCCTGTTCTTTGTATTTTCTCTAGCAATTGTTCCGCCGTTTGCCGATCTGTTCCTCTGCGGATTCCCCTCCATGTAATAGACAGCGACGGAAAGAGAATGTTCCATCCATGGAGTCCGCAAGCCGGAATCCCTGCCTGCCGGTCAGGATTTTTTTTCCGTTACCAGACGCAGCGCCTCGCCGAGATCATGTGTAACAGGGCACTCCTTGTCGAGTCCCGCCACATTGATCTCATCCATTACGAACGGCTGTGGATTGTACAGCACAAGAACATGCCCGTTCCTGGCAAGCTCCTGCGCACAGGCAACAAAAGTTCTCAACCCGAGCGAAGAGATGAAGCCGACCTCTGTCATATCAATCAGTGCGGGCAAATCGCGGTCCGCGACATTGTGTTTGAAGTCTTCAAAGATTTCCGCAACGCCTTCACAGTCGAAACTGCCGGACAATGCGACATGGGTATAAATATCATTGTTGTTTATGATCTTCAACTGCATAGGAAAAAACTCCAATCTCTCCTTCCCCGTAATTTACAGCCGTTTCCGGAAATGTCAATTCCGATTTCCGGTCCCGCCTTCCTTCTCTCCGGAGAAGATAAGAAAAAAGCACGGTATTTTTTTCTCTCTTGCCGGCGGCAGACTTTCCGGAGCAGTTCTCCTCTTAATTTTTTTCCTCCGCAAAATCTTCGATTTGACATTCCGCCGCTTCCGCGATATTGTAAGAAATTCAATGGAGGGTGTTCGATAATGGATGAGATTCTTTACTGCTGCAGTTTTACCGATGTTTCCGAAAACGGAGAGACCGTTCCCGAGCTTCTGTCCGCTATGGAATTCGATTTCAGTTCCTGGCGTGACGCCGAAACCGGAAAACGGACTCATACCCTTTATTTCCAATCCGCCGGAGAGGCTGCCGAGGCAAAAAAGCAAATGGAATCCCTGCGATCCTCCTGGCGTGATCTGGAAGTCGAGATCGGAGATCCCGTTCTGGCAGAACTGAAAAAGGAGGACTGGGCGGAATCCTGGAAAATTCACTTCAAACCCATTGAAATCTCTCCGCGTCTTGCCATCACTCCCTCCTGGATTGCATATCCGGCCGCTCCCGGACAGCACATTATCACGCTGGATCCCGGCATGAGCTTCGGAACCGGACAGCATGCAACCACAAAGTTCTGCCTGACTCAGCTTGACCTCTTCGCATTCCGCCACGACGTGTCCACTCTTTCGATGCTGGACGCCGGCTGCGGATCGGGTATTCTTGCCATAGCGGCGGAAAAACTCGGCTTCCGTGAGATCCGTGCCTTCGACATCGATCCGGAGGCCGCGCGGATCGCGGCGGAAAATGCCGGAACGAACCGCTGTTCCCGCATCCGTTTCGACGCGGCTTCCCTGATCGAATACAATTCAGATGGAATGAAATTCGATGTCATCGCGGCAAATATCCTTTCTTCCGCTCTGCTCGCGGGGAAAGACAAACTTCTCTCTCTGCTTAAAACCGGGGGCTGCCTGATCCTGGCTGGAATTCTCGACAGCGAATATCCGCTGGTCCGGGAGGCATTTGAATCCTCCGGCTGCCGTCAGTTCGCTTCAACAGAGGAGAGCAAGTGGCGCGGCGGAGCGTTCCTTTTCGACGGAAACGTCTGAGCTCGGAGTCCTCTTTTCCGCAACCGTTTTCCGGTAGAGGCATGGAGAGCTCAGACGCCTTCGGCGTCGGGCCCCCAGATGATCTTGTGCAGCTGCAGATTCAAGCGTGCGGGAAGGCGGTCCGCCAGCATCCATTCCACGAGCGTTGCGGGATCAACGGAGCCGAAGACCGGCGCGAACAGAACCGTTGCATGCGGGGCGATGTCGAACTGCCGCATGATCCGGACTGACGCCTCATAATCATTGCGGTCCGCAATCACGAATTTTACCTCGTCATGGGGACGCAGGTTCCGATAGTTTGTTTCCAGCATTTTTGCCGATTCTCCCGAGGAGGGCGTTTTCCAGTCGATAATTCGTTTGACTCCCGCCGGAAGAGGAGAAAGATCCACGCTTCCGTTGGTTTCCATCAGGACTTCGAATCCGGCGTGGAGAAGTCTGCGGCAGAGTTCCGGAACCGGTGTTTGAAGCATCGGTTCCCCGCCTGTGATTTCGACCAGCCGGATGCCGGATTCCTCCGCCTCTTTCAAAAGAGAGTCAATAGAACGTTTTGTTCCGGTTCCGATGATCTGTGCTTTTTTCGTGTCGCAATAGGAACAGCGGAGATTGCATCCGGTCAGACGGATGAAGAAACAGGGGCGTCCGGCATGAGTGGATTCTCCCTGAATTCCGGAGAAGGTTTCATAAATCAGAAGTTCGGTTTGCTGCATGGTCTGTTTTCCTTGCAATGATGATTTGCTGGGTTAGAAAGTTGCGCCAGATGATTTCCCGGTGCAGAACGGTTCCGCAGGGAAGCAGAGCCGTTTCCACTTCTGCGGCGGTCAGCGGGCGCTCGTCATGAAAGATCCAGAGCCGGAGTAGCTCCGAAAGCGAGCGGGTCGCCCGGTAAAGAAAGGTCGGAGTCGGAAAAAAGAGAACGACGATTCCTCCCTCTCTGGCGAGATCGAAGTGTACTTTGACCATTTTTTTTGTCAGTTCCGGAGGAAAGTGTTCGATGAGTCCGACGCTGAGCACCACGTCGAATTTCTCCTCCTTTGACGTGTCAAGTTCCAGCAGATCGCAGAGTTTCGCGGCGGCACAGGGAATTCCTGCGGTGCGCTCCTCGAATTTCCGGACGCCGAGCGCATTGTTGTCGTAAATGACATACCGGGCGGGCGC
>CALXMJ010000293.1 GCA_944389445.1 uncultured Victivallales bacterium
CAACTCCTGCTCCCAATATTCACGACTTCGTCTTTCGCGTTCCATACGTTACCTCCAGATTTGAGTTCCAGAGGCAATTTATTACAACTTTTAGACGATTTCCAGATGGGCTTCACTAGTGGCATACTGACAAAATTAGTGAAATTACTGAAGAGCTTGACCGCTCGTCGATTATTTCAACTACACCCTGAAATCAAAAAACAGTTATGGGGTGGAAATCTGTGGACAAGCGGTTACTATGTGAACACTGTTGGTTTGTATGCAAGTAAAGATGTAATTCAAAGATATGTTGCGGGGCAGGGGAAATATACAAAGCTTTGCAACTAGATCTGGATTTCGGCGCATTTTAGATACTGGGCATGCTTGCATCGCGGTAGTTCATTATGTCAGGTTTGAGGTCCGGAAGAAAAGCAGAGAGCAGGAAAATAGTTATTACTAAAATTCGAGTTGGATGTTCTTTTACTTTTATGTCTATGGCGCAGGCTTTTTTTATTGTTTTTTTACCAGGGGGCACATGCATATTGTTGCGGATTTTTCGGAAAAGTTGTTCTATCCGGAAGGCCGGATTCTTTTTCAGAGATAGGGAGCATGATATTTCTCAGCGTCTGTATTACCGAATCTGGGATTTCGGAAAAGTTTTTCGAGAAAGACCAGAATTAAATGGTTGCATCCGGAGAGAACCGGAGTATGCGCGAATCCGCCCAAGGAAAAATGCTGCACATCTGTGTGTCCAAGAGCTTTCAGACTTGCCGCTGCCAGCGCATTTTCTTCCACTCTTCCGGGAATTTCGTATTGTGGATCGCCGGTAATGAGCAGAAGCGGGGGCAGATCGGCGGCAAGATACCTCAGCGGAGCGTATTCATCTATCTGCGGAATATAACGGCCGAGGTCTCTTCCCAGATCCGCTTTGACCCTGAAGTGCGTGGTTAACTGGCCGCTGATCAGAACCATTGCCGCGATATTCCGCCGGTTCAGTCCATAGCGAGCCAGATATTCCTGATTCCAGACTGCCATTGCCGCAAGCCAGGCTCCGGCGGACTGCCCGCAAACAATCAGGCGGGAACGGTCATATCTATATTCGCCGGCATGTTCGAAAAGAAAGGCGACTGCAGCGGCAGCGTCTTCAATTTGTCCGGGAGGAAGAGTCTGCGGAGAAAGACGATAGCGGATCTCCGCAACCGCATAGTTTCCACAGTAGGGGGCATCGGGACAAGTTCGTCCGCCGCTGGTCAGTCCTCCCCCATGGAAAAAGAGGATCAGAGGCGGATTTTTCTCCTTCTTCGGAATACTCAGGTAAAGCGTTTGATAGGGATTTCCGCTTTCCGTATAGGGAATGGCGCGATACTGTGCAAACAACTCCTGATTCGGAATACCGTAAATATCCCAGGAGCTTCTTTCGGGGGAATTCCATGCATGATTCATTGTTTTTTCTCCTTTTTTTCTTTTCCCAGAAGCATGACCGGATACAGATGTGGATTCATCCAGCAGCTTTCCGGTTCGTTGTTCAGCGAGAGAGAGGACCGGAGCTGTTCTCCGTCATTGTCATTGACCTGAATGGAAAATCCGATTGTTCCGTTTGTTTCGAACTGCATGGGTTCCAGAAGTCTGCGTGGAAATGAGAGTCGGCAGCAGTATCCGTTCGCAAGCCGGATGAATTTACACTGTACACTGGGATCAATCATATCCGGTTTCGGGGCCAGCAGTCCGTTCGCGAGCTGTTGTTCCGGGGCGATGCGACGGTAGACAACGGCTCTGTTTTCGGAAACTGGAATCACGTCATAGTTGTAATCGTTTCCATCGTGACCGCGTGTTTCACGGGAACGGGCATCGCAAAGCGTGTCAAAATAGAGCTGTATAGAGTCATAGTTCCAGCCTCCGGCTACAGTCCGTTTACTGTCATCGGGTGCGGGGAAAAACTTGTCGTCTGCAACTGTTATGCAGAGGAAAAAGTGTTCGTCGTTCCATGCGGTTTGTATTGCCGCTTCAAGATCTCCCGGGGTACCGAACGGTTTCAGATGTTTCACCTTGAATCTTCGAGTCCCGTGGGTCGAGTAGTTGTGGATTAATCGGGTTGTCAACGGAATTGCCGGGATTGCCGACCAGGCTGCGGGGTCGTCATACCGGAAACCGGAGGAGACTTTGCCGCAAAGAAAACCGTTGAATGAGAAGTCCTGTTTGAGGAAATCCTTTCCGGATTTCCAGACGGATGGCAGACGGAAGCTGGTTATTTTTGTTTCGGTCAGCGGTTCCGGAAGCGGGATCCGGAAATTGCATTTTCCCGCGCCGGGAAGCTCAAGATTCCATTTTTTTCCCGCAATATCCCATTCGCCGCGGAAGGGACGGTCCAGAAGGTTTGTGACTGTTACTTTCGCGTTTGCTGGATCCTGTACGGCAATGGCAATTCCGAGCGGCAGGGCGGTTTGTCCGCGGAGACTGCCTTCGGAGAGTGCCTGGCAGAATTTTTCTTCGCTTCCAGGCTTGCCGATCAGGAAAAGCGGCATGGAGGTTATTGCGAAAGTGCCGGAAGAGGATGCAATCTGGTTGTTGTTGATGTCTCTTGCTGATTCCAGAACGCCGTTGAAGTTGAAAATCGCCTCGGGAGCTTTCTCCCTTCCGTGATCGACCTCCCGAATGTGCGACCAGAGAGCGGCAACCGGACGTTTTTGCGCATCTTTAAAAACATAGCAGCGGATTTGCGGAGCGAAACGGACATCCCGGAAGAACCCGGCATTTCCGAGAAGTTGTCCGAGCGTGTTGGATACGGTTTGCAGCTGCATCGGCGTAAGATCGGCGTCCAGCATGTTCCAGTGGGACCAGACATTCAGAGAATGGATGTTTTTCCGGTATTTGAGCGCCACCAGCCAGCTCCGTGCCGTGTAGGCTGCACTGATGTATTCGCCCCAGCCCATGTCGTAACTGACGGAATAGAGTCTGTAATGATCCGTCGTACAGCCGAAATGAGGATTGAGTCCCCATTCCGGCAGATTGTATGGTGTATAATAGGCTCCTTCATTCCAGAGGACGGGGGTGTCGCCATAGCCGTGTTTCTTCATGACCGCCAGAAGTGCCGCGGTATCGGAATCAAGATCCGGGTGTTCCGGCGTTTCCCGGTAGGGGTGGATTGCCAGCATGTCGAACCGGATCTTCGGATCGACCGTGTTGCAGGCCGTGAGCATATCGTCGATATAGCGGATGCCGCTGACCGGGTTCATATTGGTAGGACCTCCGTCCAGTAGAACAGTTTTGCCGGGATCGAACCGTTTTACGCCGCGATAGACTGCATGAAGCAGTTTCGCGAATTCCTTGAATCTGCGGGTCGGAAGGAGAAGGTCATAGCGTCCCGCGCCGTTTTCTCCCGAAAGGAACCATTTTTCCACCCAGGGACTGGATGCCGCAGCATCGCTGGCGCCTTCTTCGACAAGACGTTCGATCTCCGGCGTGACCCGGTCCACTTTGTTGAAATCCCGGATATAGGTGCGGTTTCCGACTTTGAACGGATTGGTGTCGCGTCCCTGAATCCTGATCCGTTCCGCCATGCCGCGGCCGTTATCGGAAACCCTGTATCGCTTAAGGAGTTCGTAATCCTCCTGTTTTTCCGTATAGGAGGTCGAACCGATGCCGATTCGCATCATCCGTTCCATGATCTTGTCCCGGTTGAAAACATTCATGCGGATCTGATTGCCGAAGATTTCCTTGTTCCGGTGAGTGTTGTCTAGAAATTTCATACGGGCGAAGCGGAAATAATCGGCATATCCGGAGCCGTCGGTGAACTTGAAATCCGCCGTCAGGATATAAAGTCCGTTTGCAGTGGATTTTTCCAGATCGAGCGGCAGAGCGGCACTCCCTTCCTTTCCGAGGGAGAAGGGAAGGGTACACTTCCAGAACTCTCTGTGGAAGCAGTCCCGGACGGTAACCGAGACATTTCCCGCCAGACCCGGTCTGCCGTAGAGATGCAGCACAGCATTGACCGGGCTGCCTTCCGCAAGAAAATGGTCGGATGCGGAAGTGCGCAGCTCCACCGAAAGTTTTGGTTCGATATAGTTTGTGGCGGTGCGGCTTTTCTCCAGTTTGAGTCCGTCAAACCAGATCTTTGCCTGCGGATCGCTTCCGATATATTCGGCACCAAAGGTTATGCTGATTCCGTTGTTCGGCTGACGGAAAGTGCAGGAATACCGTTGCCATTTCCCCGGAGTGATCCGGAGCGATTTTAAAGAGGGAAAAGAGCCCCAGCGTGCCGTTGTTGCAAAAAATTTGACAAGCATGCCCGGTTTTTCCGCCTTTGCATAAAAGCTCAGAGTGTAGAAAGCGTCCTTGGAAGCGGGAATGGCGAAGGTTGTGAAGGAGCCCGCCCGCCTGTCATTGCGGCGGATTGTCATTTGCAGGGAGCGTTTTCCGAATTTTGCCTCTTTCCCGGTAATTTCCAGCGGCAGATTGTTCCGGGCGCAGAAGCGTCCCGTTACTGTATAGTAGCGCAGTCCGGATTCAAATGAGGAGTTCTGAATCAGATTGTTGTCCGGGCTGTTGAAATCGGGTACGTGCAGAGCATCGTTTTCCAGGAAATGAATCCCTCCATAAGAGCCGCTGTTCTGCCGGGCGGAGGGCGGGAGAACTTTTCCGAAGTCCAGAGAGAAGGTCAGTTTTTTCTGTTTTTCGGCGAAGAAAAGGCGGAACAGGAAATCCTGTTTTTTGCTGACAAGCGCCTGCAATTTTCCCGGCAGGAAATCCGATATGCTAAGTTCTGCAAGAGGATCATTCGCGCCGATTGCCGCCGAATCAAACATTCTGTTCAATGTCAGGAACTGCGCCTTTCCAGGCGGAGGCGAGAGAGTTTCAATTTTGCGATCCTTCTTCCCGGTCATAAGGATTTTTCGCTCTTTGCAGACCATTGTATTGATTGTCATGCTGACATGGCCCGGCTGGAATCCGAAAGTTTCTCCTTCGGGAAGGTTATATTCCATTTCAAAAATCATCCGGTTTCCTTTTACGGTCAGGACCTGGCGGTAATCCGCATATCCGGCGGTTTCCGACCTTGATACATTGGAATGAATCGGGAATTTCATAGACCATGTATAGCGTTTTTTCTCCGGTTCGGAGAGAAAACGGCGGTCTATGACTTTTTTGTCGCTGACGGGAAGCCATCGATTGAATCTGGAATGAAAAAACAGGTAGAAGTTGACCAGTTCCTGTCCGTTGCTCCGGACCCGGAACACGCCTTCCTCGTTGAACTCCAGTACCTTGCTTCCATAGGCGACTCTGTATTTTTCACAGCGGGGAGCCATCCGGACAGGAGAGACGTTCCGTGGCGCCGATCCGGCTGCGAACGGAACAGGTTGTGTGTATGGAATTTCAGCCGTCGTTTGCAGGAGCATGGAAAGTAAAAGCAGTACGGTTAATGATGTTTTCATTTTATTTTTCCTTGTTTGTGGATTCATCGCGGGGTCCAGTTGTCCGTCATGAAAACGGTGGACCTGTGTGTTCTGACCGAGCCGTCATGATAAAGAAAATTTCCGGTACCCGCATGATTGAAAGCAGCGGAGTATTTCCGCTGGACTTCGCCTGTCGACGGGCGTGTATAAGCGGGCATGGCAAACCACTCCGGGGTTGACACAACATTGCTGTTGAGCGGATTCTTTTCAATCATGATGATGGTTCCCGAACGGATGGAACCATAGCGTTTCGGTTGACTTTGCACATGGGAATCGGAATCGCTTTCGAAATGAGAGAGCCGCCAGCCGATGGAATTTTTCTCCCGGGCTCCGGAATCGGTCGGATAATTGTATTTGACCGTGGGCGCGTAGGAAATGCAGATTCTTGCGGAGGAACAGTCGGTTCCATAGGCATTTTTGTTGACATCGGGGCATTCCATGTATTTTTTCAGTTTGTCCAGTTCCGCTGTTTTTGCCGCTGCATAGTCTTTGATGACCCCGAGAGCAAACCCCATGACATACTGCCATGAGTTGTTCCTTCCTTCGTGACGGACCGCCCAGAGATAGTCATCGTAATCCCCCGTGTAATTCATCGCAGCCAGGAACATCTGCCGCATGCTGTTTGTACAGGTGATTTTCCTTGCGACGGAACGGCTTTTCTGCAGAGCCGGAAGCAGCAGGGAAATCAGAATCAGAATCACAGCAACAACAATCAGGAGCTCTATAAGAGTGAATTCTTTTTTAAAAAGGTTCCTTTTCATGACATCTCCTATTTTGTATAGAGTTCAATTCGCCGGATTGTGAACAGTTTCGGGTTCGTATTGGCGCGGAAGAGAACTGATACCGGATTGCGGCCATTCGGCAGACGCATTGTCTTGTCTATCGGATAGAGTGCTGCCGGATACATCCGGACATTCATGGCATAACGGTCCGGGCGCTCCGGAAGATATTCCGCATTCGTCAGCGGGATCCCGTTCAGGCGCAATTCCGCAATATCGCCCGGCTCCATCCCCTCGACAAGAATTTCCAGACGGTCCAGCGGCCGATCCTGATAAATCTCAATCGGGATGATTGCCCCTGCGCCATGAGCGACCGTCGCCGGGAGAGGTTTGTCATCGTTCCGGTAGATGTAGTTTTGCGCCCATGGATATTCGCCGCGGCTTTCCGCTGCATACATTTTTGGTTGCTGAGACATCTTTTCCAGAGAACCTCCTTCCCGGAACATGATGAGTTCTGCGGGATCGTCCGGGGCATTCATGTTGTGCTGACCGAACCAGTTGAAGAGGCTGACGGAATCCGCTCCCTGATAGTAAAAATTGCAGAAGAATCCGCGGAGATATTCCACACAGGGCGCGTGATAGCCTTCCGCTGTATGATGCGCGTCGAAGCTCGGGCAGATTCGGATCTTTTCACCGCCCGGGACTCTCCGGAATGCTGCAATGTCCACGGTCCCGCGGCCCCCCGGAATCAGAACGTCAATCAGCCCTTCGGCGATCCATCGTTCCACTTCCAGGCCGTCCTGATGGTTTCCGGCGATTGTGTCACCGACGCGCACCAGAAGCTCCAGTTTTCTCTCTCGTTTTTTTCCGACTTCGTCCAGCATTAAACGGACCATGCGTACGAACTCTGTAGCCTGATCCCGCATCTCCCATTCCCGTCCGGGCGGGAGACAAGGCGTATGACGGGCAAAATCAAGCTGCAGTCCGGAGAGGGGATAGTTTTCCATCAGTTCCCGCAGAATGGACAGCTTATGCATCCGGATGCCGGGATGCGCCAGATTCCAGAGTCCCTGGGGCCACCAGCAGGGAACGAGCCATTCCGGGTGAGCCTTTTTGAGAGGATTTTCCCGGCGTTTGTCGTCCAGCGCCATTCCGGTGGGGGGACTCCAGGGATGCGGCAGATCAATTTCGGAAATACGGTGATTCCAGAACGAGGGAATGCCGTAACGGGCGGCAGTTTCAATACAGTGGTCAAGCCAGTCGATGCCGCGGGCCGCCCATTCCTGCAATTTCGGGTGATCCCGCAGAGGAAGCAGTCTGCTGCGGGTGTATACGCTCCATGCCTCCGATTCCAGCCCCATGTCCCATACGATGCTCCCGATCATGCTGCCCGGAATATGCCGGAAACGGTGCGACAGCCACTCGTCGACTGTCAGCTCCGGACGCGTAAGCAAATTGAGCGGCACATTGGCGTCCTCCTGAAGAATCAGTTTATAATTCATATTCATTTTCATAATTTATTGTTTTTTGATTTTTTTTGATTTTATTATATATTATATACAAAAACAGAAAATTCACAATGGCTGAAATCGTAAAAAAAATATCCGAATCAAGAAATATCCGGAATCTCAAATATTGCAGGAGCCTGCCCTTCCAGAGCGAATCGCTGAAACCTCTTCGCGATTTCGGAATCTTTGAAGGCGGCGTTGCAATGGTGACTGGGACTCCCCCCTTCGTTTGGTATTCTGTAAAACGGGCGGACGGGTTTACGATTCTCTGGTTTGTCCTGCGCGGGCATATTATCATTGAAAATGAGAAAGGAATGCGCGTGGAAGGAAAGCCGAGTTCCCTCCTGGTACGCTCATCCACGGAAAATTATAGAATGATTTCCTGTGAAAGGGAGTTTGAACATCTTTACTTCAAACTGAAACAGCCGAATGTTTCCGGCATGACGGTCCGACCCTCTGTCAATATGGAGGAACTTCGGACCCTGGTGGAGATGCTTTGGACGGAGTACAGCATCCGTCGACGGAATTTCTCCGAGATGTTTTACTATCTTTGCGGGCTGATCCGAATTCTTGTGGAGCGCAATCTCGCCGGAGAAAATTTTTCCAAGCGGATTGAAAAGCTCTTTCAGCTGCTGGAGGAATCTCCCGGGGAGAAATGGACCGTTCAGCGTATGGCGAGGGCTATGAACATGTCGCCGTCCCTGCTGTACAAGCTGTGCTGTCAGAACTGCGGTACAGGCCCTTCCAAACTGATTCAGAAGGTCAAGATGCTTCATGCGTATGGTCTGTTGTGCAATGGCGGGGCGACTCTGGAAGAGATTGCCGCATCGCTGGGATATTCTTCCGCGTTTGCCTTTTCCAAAGTTTTTACGAAATTTTACGGCAGACGTCCCGGACAGATCCGGCGGGAGCGTAACGATGGCGTTTCTGTCGTGTTACGGGAAAATGACAGTTCATCCGGGATGGAGGAGCCTCCATCCCGATGAGAACTTTCCTCCATCTCCCGGGATAACTCCCGGAAGAGTGTCTCCGCGACGGTTCGTTCCGGATTCCGCCGCGGAGAGCCGGGGCCTTATTTCTCTCCTGCGGCGCGGATGGATTCGATCAGTTCCGTCATCCGGACTGCATCGGCGGCGGTCAGAGTATTTGCGCTTTTTCCGAGGACCGCATCGCGGAAATGTTCCAGTTCCTGAATGAAGGCGCTTTTCCCTTCGGACATATCCACTTCCACGACCCGGAATTGATCGGTGTGCATGACAATCCTGTCCGGGCGTTCAATACGCATGTAACCATATTCCCCCAGAAGCGTGATGGTGAGATCCCGATAGCAGAAGCAGGTTTTTTCCGCATACATTCCCTGAAGCTGAGCCGTGACTCCGTCGCCGTAATCGACGATCGCGGCAAATCCATTCTCCTTTTTCCAGCCGAAGCGATGGTCGATTCTGCTGTAAAGAACTTTCCCGGGACTTCTCCCGGTCAGAAACGTGATGAGATCGAAATCGTGAACCGAGAGCTCATACATTGCCCCCACATCCTTGACCCAGGTCGACTCCGGGCGCGGATGATACATCTGCTGTTTAGTCGTTACGATGGAAACCAGCTCCCCGATTTCCGGAACCAGTTCTTTCGCCTTCCGGAAAATCGGTTCAAAACGCATTTTGAATCCGACTCCGAGTTGTTTTCCTTTTTCTTTGGCAAGACGTTCCAGTTCCCGTCCTTCCGCGACATTCATCGTCAGCGGTTTTTCGCAGAATACATGGAATCCCCGTTCCAGAAGAGCTTTCACCACCGGATAATGTGCTGCGGGCGGTGTGACAACGCTGACCGCATCAAGGTCTGCCGACAGATCCTGAAGATTCGTCAGAGCTTCTGCTCCGCAGAGTTCCGCGACGCTTTTTGCCCGTTCCGCATTCAGATCCACCACCGCGGCAACGCTTACTCCGTCGATCGCACTCCATGAATTCGCATGTGCCCGGCCGATTCCGCCGCAGCCGACAATTCCGACTTTGAACATTTTTTTTCTCCTTTCTGATTCGGTTCCATATTCAGAACCGTGTAGTTTCGTTCCCATTCCGCCTTTTCTCCCGGAGCCAGAGTCACTTTCCGGAAGAACTCCGGCGAGATGACCCGTTCCGAACGGAACAGCGCCCGTCCGAGCTCCCATCCTTCCGATTCACTGATATGCAGAATTGTTTTCCCTTTCGCGACAGCTGTTCCATGCCGGGTGGTTTTCAGCGGAAACGCTTCCGCTTTTTTCCCGGGAGAAAAAACCGCATCCGGATAGACGATTGTCGCAGGGCTCAGAAAATTGTGTGCGTATTCCCTCGTCGAGAAGGGGTGCTTCCCGGTATTTTTCAGACGATAGCGGATGGTCAGGACCGCTTCGGAAAGCGAAATTTCTTTTTCCAGAAAATAGGCAAAGCCCGATGGCGCGCTTCCGGACTGGCGGAAAACCGCTCTGTCGGCATGGAGTTCCGTTTCCCACGGGAAAAATTGAACGACACGGTAATTTTTCTGATGAAAATAAGAGGACCCTCTTTTCCGGAGAAGTCCCACTCCGATTTTCAAAAAGAGATTGCCCGGAGAGTCGTAATCCGGAACTTCAATGAACTCTTCCGCCTGTCCCGCGGCATCGTCGTGATTGCGCGGATCGTGTACCTCCGGCGGCACATTCGATGTGAATCCCGGAAACGCGGTAATCATTCCGGCCGATTGAAAACGGCATCCCCTGTAAAATCCTTTTTCCGGATCGGGCAGAGCGATTTCTACTTTCCGCTCTCCGCTGGAAAGTACAGCCCGCGGCCAATCCGGATTCGCCGGATGCGGCGGTATATTCTCCAGAAAACGGACCCCGTGCAGACGCGTCGTTTCCATGACGGCGCTCCCGTTCTCCGGCAGAACAAGCACCGCCCGGGAAGGCAGGGAACGCATTTCCCACCAGGGAATCCGGATGAGGAAGGGTTCCTTTGCCGGAATTTCCGCAATGAGCTTGCCGTTCAGGTAAAATCCTGCTCTGCAATCCGCGGTAATCCGGAAAGCGAAACTGTGGCGTTCTTCAAAATCCGGTTCAAAGTGGAGAATCGTCATCCGTTTCCCCGTTTCGGGGGAGAGCGTTGCCGGGAATCCGAATCCTTTGCTTTGAACGAATTTTTCTTCAAACGGGAACGTTTTCCGGTATTTGCCGGGGAGACGGGAAAAATTCCGTTCCGTCAGAATCCATTGAATCGTCTGCGGCGGTTTTCCGGGGAGCGGGATCTCCTTGCAGAACAGTTCCCTGTCGAAGGAAATATCCCTGCTGCCGTCCAGTCTGAGAATGTAAAAACCGGGTACATGAGGTTTGACCGTTCCGCGGAACGGTTCCTCTCCTCTGCGCAGCGCATCGAATCCGAACGAGCAGAGACAGAGGAGAAACTGGGCGGCAAGGAGGAATTTCATTTCTTTTTCTTCCGGATTACCGCAATGCTTTCCTGTGAAACTGTGCGCGGGAAGCCGTTTTTAAGAGAGATGTTTTTCCCATCGGGACCGGTCAGCGATACGACTTCGTATCCTTCCGGAAGAGTGAGACGGAAATCGCTGACCCCGTGGAAGAAAAAGAGAGCTCCGCCGGTATCGGAGATCCAGCTTGTCCCGAACGGTGTCTCCTGGATGAAGGGCATTCCTGTCTCCTTCAGCGCGGCGTTGACAGCCGGAAGAAGACGGAGAATCCGTTCGAGCATTTTTATCTCACCCGGAACATATTCGAAATTCAGAACGAGAGCATCCAGAGTCACCGGGAAGAAGGTGTCGTACATGCTTGTCCGGAAGAAGTCGATCTCGTAGTTTGAACCGTTCGGCTGGGCCGCATGAAGATAGAAGATTTCGCCCGGCTTGTAGGTGGGATAACGGTTCTTGAGGAAAATATAGCCATCGACAACCAGCGGATTCATTCCCTCGGTCACGATCGAAGCGCCCCGGTCGTAGAAGAAGCGGAAAATCTCCATCTGCGGCCAGAAGCCGATTCTGCTTTCCGGGGTGGCGAAATTGACCGTTCCCGATGCGGCTCCCGCCATATCGTACCAGACGGTTCCGACTCCCGCTCGGATCATTTTGTCCACCATTCCCAGATACCAGTTTTGGAAACCTTTGTTGTCCATGTCCGCAACATGGAAGTGATTGAAATACCTGTACAGTTTTCCCGTTTCGTCCTTGAGATACCAGTCGGGATGCTCAATGACGGTCCTGGTTTTTTCCGGAGAGTGACAGCATGGTGTCCACGGATACGCCCTCATTCCGTTGTCTTTCACCAGTTTGTATGAGCTCATGAATTCCGGTGAGTCAAACTGTTCCATGGGACTCGGACAGTAGGGCAGGGAGAAGAAATGGAATCCCGCTTTTCCCGCCGCTTTGACGATCTGTTCGATTTCATCGTGAGTGCAGGTGTTCCGATAGGTTGCGGTCGGCATGGCAGCCATCTCGCGGAATCCCGCCCGGGCGCGGAGATGTTTCCGCTGGAACTGGTACATTGCCATCCATGCGTTTGTCGTTCCTGCGGACGCCGGGCCGAGGGTCTGCCAGAACCAGGCGGTTTCAAGCGGCGCTTTTTTCCGTCCGAACAGGAATGTAACGTTTCCGCTGACGTCCTGAGCGCCTTTTCCCATCGAGTACTGCACATCAATGGGGAAGGGAGTTTCCGTAAATTCGGAATAGACGCCTTTTTTTCCTTCCAGCCAGGAGAAGGGCTGTCCGGCGGAAAAGAAGCCCCAGGAACGGGTGTCGATCGTCTCTGCTCCGGAGATGTCGAATTCCTTGTATCCGCGCGGGGACTGATAACAGGCAAAACGGCGGAGACGCGTTCCATCGACCCCGATCCGGAATTGAAGTTTCATCGTGGAAACCAGTTCCGGGGCACGTTTCAGAATCATGCGCTGGGCAAAGCCGTGGAAGGGAAGACCGTTCAGATTCAGGCTTCCGCTTTTGAATTCCCACTCGAGCGCGGCTCCGCTGGGGCTTTCCCAGGAGAGAACGGCTGTTTTTCCGCCCCGGATTCCGGTCAGTTTCCATTGGAAGTTCGCGTTCCGGCTTTCCTGATTCATCCCAACTGCTTCGGCGGTCGCGAGGGAATCGACGGCGTTGCTTTTTTTCGGATAGAAGATTTCCGGAGGACGGAGATCGCGCAGGACAGGACTCTCCGACCCGGGAAAACGAACTTCGAGCGTTTCGTTCCCAACGGTGATCCGAACCCCGTTCCCGAATATGATTTCTCTGCCTTTCACCGTTGCGGAGGAGTCGGAATCCTTCAGCGCAAGTACAGGCGGTTTCAAGGCGAGGGATGCCTGTTTCAGGGTGGTCGGCGGATAATCCCGCTGCGGTTCCTGGATGGTTTTTTCGGGCGAAAGTTTTGCTCCGGAGAGTTCCGCCGTCAGACCGGTCAGCAGAGCCGGTGTGTACGCCCAGTTGAAAAGCTGGCGCGCTGTCTGGTGACGGCTGTACTGGGCGTTCAGGAACAGGACTTTTCCTTTGCCGTAATTCCGGATGGCGGCATACACGCCAACCGGTTTCCCCTCTTTGTTCAGAATTCTGGAAAGTACTTTTGCATCGTTTTTTGCGGAGGCTTCCCGGTAATCAAGGAAGATTTCCCACTTTTCCGGCAGAAGGGAGAAGTTCGATCCGGCAGGACGTTCTGCGAAAAGACCGTTCGAACGGACGGTTTTTCCCGGTACGACAGGCAGCAGGTCTCCGAGTGTTTCCGGCACATGAATGGTGACAAACAGATATCCTCCGTTTTTGACAAAGACTTTGAGTTTTTCTATCCGTTCCGGCGTGAAGATCCGTTGCTGATTTGCCGCGGGAATCCCGTTGACCGCCACGATCGCATAGGTATTGAGACGTTCAAATTCCGGTGTGATGTAATCCAGCGCTTTCGGTTCGACTTTATCGGTGGGCGTCTGTTTGATGCTTGCGCCGCCCTCTCCGGCAAGGTAAACGCTGTTCAGAACAGTAACATCGGCTCCCGCGTTGATGAGAAAGCGCGCAAAGGCATTGCCCACCCAGGGACGGCCGCCGCTGAGCGCCAGCATTTTCACTCCCCCTGCTTTGGATTTCGGACGCGGAAAGATACCTTCCAGTTTCCGCTCCAGTGCGCGGCGGTCCACTGCTTTCGGCGGATTGCCGGGTTGATACGCGGAATCATCGGTCAGAACGATCCGGTCGATCCGGGAATAGTGTGAGTTAGCCTTGAGAAGAATGGAATTCTCACCTTTTTTCACATCGACCATGTCAGATGCTTTTTCCCAGCGCCAGCCGGGTTTTTCCCCTGATTTGAGTTTGGCATCGCCGAATGTCCCGACATTTTCCCCGTTGATCGAAATCTGTATTTTCCGGAAATTGCCCCCATGAGTCATGCTGCGGACCCAGAGGAACAGTTTCTGCTCTTTCGGCGAGGAGAATCTCTCCGATGCCTGCGCCCCGATTTTCGATCCGATCAGAAACGCTCCGCCGAATGTATCGCCATTCTGAACTTTCCACGCTCCGCGATCCGATATTTGTTCCGCTTCCAGTGCAATTTCCGCAGCGGAAAGAGTGAATACTCCCAATGCCGCACATAGAAAACCTGCCCGATGCCAATTCATCTTAAGACTCCTTCTGCCGGTTCAACCAGCATTTTTCTGATTTGTTGAATTTCCCTGTTGGAAACACCGCATTCCCGAAGAAAACAGACAGCCTTGCCGGATTCGGTTTTCGCATGGAATGAGTTCCATTTCTCCTGAAACGCTTCCCATTTCATTCGGCTCCGTTCCTCGAATATGGCGAACGAGGTGATTTCGTAATCCCGGATCCGATCCGTTTTCGAGACGCCGAGAAGAGTTTCCAGAAGATAGACAACCGTTCCGGTCCTGTCGGCGCCGCCCCAGCAGTGTAGATAGACCGGGTAAATCCTCGGATCCGCCAGAAAAGAAAACAGCCGTCCGCAACACCTCATCTGATCCTTTGTCAGGATCTCCTCATACGACAGAAGCGGGAACGCAAATCGCCGGATTCCAGCCTTTTCCAGCGGAGAGCGGTATCCCTCCGGATTTTTACGGAGATCCAGTTCCGTTTTGATATGAAGAAAATCCTTCAGGACGCGGATGCCCTCAGGACCGGTATTCATGTGATCGTCCAGTTCCGAACCGCGGAATATCATATCCTGCCGGATGCGTCCGCCGCGAAGCGTTTTCCAGCCGCCGAGATCCCGGATGTTCGACAGTCCCGCGGCGGCAATCCAGCGGGGCGGCTGCGGAGAGGTGGAAAAAGTCGAGATCCCCGAAATCCCGTTTGCAGACCGAACCCGCCAGTAATAGGTCCTGCCCGGATTCAGATTCTGAATGGGGGCCGAGAGCCCCTCTTTCATCGGCCGGGAAATAAATTCGGAGAAATCCCTCGTCTTCGAAAGTTCCAGAGTGCCGGAAGATGCATTTCCCGGTATTCCGGCTCTGATCCGCAGCGGAAGCGGCGTGGAGAGATCCTGAATCCCCCGTTTCAAATCCTTCCAGTCTGCTTCTTTCTTCCGGAGCTTCAGGAATGCTTTGTGTTCTGGGCGCAGAAGTTCCACAAAAGTATTTGAAGATTCAATAATGGTTTCTTCCGGACAATTCACGGCCGCTCTCCTGGTCACTCCTTCACTCCGAACCAGAGTTTTTTATGCCGGACTCCGTATCCCCCTCCGCCTGCCGATGCGACACGTTCGTTTCTCATCTCCGCATGTCCGTCTCCATGTCCCGCGCCCCATGTCCAGCCGGGATGAACAGGAGATGTATGATCTTCCGAGCTGTTCTGCGAGTTGTTCTGGACTGAGATGTCGGCAAACAGAATCGTTTTGGCGGGAGATGTGCCATCCTGACTGAGAGTTTTCAATTTTTTCGGAGGGACCGTTGTTCCTCCGAACAGACGGTCCAGATTCGGATGAGTGCTGTCTTCCGCTGTGAACTGATTGAGCTGGCACCAGCGCATCTGTTCGTTGGTCCGATTCCTTTCAAAGTAGGTGCGCTTTCCGGGACACGACCAGATGTTGTTGAAATCATTTTTATAAGGATTTTTCGTGTAGGATCCGCGCAGATAAGCCTTGTCCAGAACCAGAATGATTCCTCGGTTTTTCGCGTCCCAGTTCGCAACGTCGTTGCCGACATACGGATGGGATTCCATGGTGTAGTTGCAGAATGGCATCCATTCGTCTCCATCGGTGAAGTATTGCTGCATCGCCGTTCCGATCTGCTTCCAGTTGCTGAGACAAGTAACCGAGAATGCCTTTTCCCGCGCCGAATTCAGCGCGGGAAGAAGTATCGCAGCAAGAATTGCAATTATAGCAATAACGACTAGAAGCTCTATCATTGTAAAAATGCAAGTATCTGTTTTTTCCCTTCCGGGTGGAGAGAATTTTTCCGGAAGCTTCCGGCTCCTGCTGATTTTTGTGACAGTATCCATTGCCTGCTCTCCATTTGCAAATGCGATTTTGTTCAGATTAAAGTACATGATCCCTGGCGTATTCCAGATTATGTTTCATGCCGACTTCCGGTTCGGGGAGTTCTTTGGGGTACCAGTACTTTTCATATTCATCACTGATGTATCCCGTGTAGCCGATGCGTTTGAGTTCGGCGAGGACCTCTTCCCAGGCAACCGTTCCTTCTCCCATCAGGCAGGAAGTTTTCTTGACCGGCAGACGGTTTTCAAGTTTCCAGTCCTTGATGTGAACGTGGAAGATGTAGCGTGCCGCACGCCGGACCGCCTCCGCCCCGAACTCGACTCCGGCAAGTTCCACCCAGGCATAATCGAAGAGAATTCCCACGTTGTGCATGTTGACATCTTCCACCAGGCGGACAACATCCCGGATGCTCATGGTCAGCGAGCCGATATGAGTCTCAATGCAGATCCGCACGCCGAATTTTGCCGCGTATTCCGCCGTTTCCCGGATTCCTGTGACCGTACGGGTCCATACGTCGTTGAACCAGACGCCCGGCTGGCTGTTCGGTTCCACTCCGCCATAAACTCGGACCATGGGACAGTCGAGAATCGAGGCAATTTCAATGACTCTTTTCAACTTAGCTATCACATCTTCCCGTTTTTCCAAATCGATAAAATTCTGATAATACGAGGTAAGGCAGGAGAATTCCATATCCGCATTCTTTGCTTCCCGATGGATGGCTTCGGCTTCCTCGTCCGTCAGGGTTTCGCTGTTGATCTGACCGTCCGGTGCGACACGGACCTCGATCCCGTCGTAGCCAATCGTCTTGAAGAGTTTGATGACCTCGTGAATGTCGCGCCCGGGAGCGCCCATCGTGTGACCCGAAAATTTGATTCGGCTGTTCATGATTTTTCCTTTCCATATTGGATTATTCTGAGGGAAATTTCTCACATGACCATGGAATTTCCCGAAATGGTTTCGGAAAGAACCTGTCGGCTTTGCGGGTGTTCACCGTTTTTCAGCTCCAGGCAAATCCGGATGGCTTCACGCGTCATCTCTTCAAGATGGGAATCCGTTGTCGTCAGTTCTTTTGCCAGAAGCGGTTCGATCATACTGTGACGGTCGTATGCGGCAATTCCTACTTCCGAAGGAACCACGATCCCGTGCCGCAGCGCCTGCGCAAGAAGTTCCGCCGCCGGTTGATACTGACTCAGAAAACAGGCGGTGCGCCTGCCATGCAGTGTCGTCCATAAATATTCCGCATCCGGCGACAGAATCGAACGGGGCAGTTCCATTCGGACGATCTGTTCGCTTCCTGCGGCGGATTTCAACCCTTCCAGATAACCTATCGTACGCATGCGTTCCAGACGGGACATTTCCGGATGTGTGACTACCAGATACCGGTCATAGTAATTCCGCGCGGCAACCTTTGACGCCAGACGGAATGCTGCATCCTCATCATCCCCGTAAACACAGGGAAAGCCGTTTACATTCCGGTTCAGAAATACAACATTATGGAATTTCTCATGATTCCTGATGCAGTAGGATTCGCTGTCCTCATTCGAACCCATCACCAGAACGGCATCGAATTTTTTACACTTCGATCCGCGCAGAACCTTGCGGAATTCCACGTTGCGGTACATTTCATAAGAAATTTTCAGCTTATGGGTCCGGCACATTTCTTCCACCGCCGCGCTGACCCGCACCATAAAATCCGAAAACTGCGCATGCAGCCACGGCGTAAGCAAAAGGATGGACGCAATATCGTTTTTCTTCTCCGAAAGCAGGACCGCCGCCTGATCCACTGTGTAATTCAGCCGCTTTACCGTATCCAGAACTTTGGCAGCTGTTTTTGCCGAAATCCCGAAGGTGGACTGGCGGTTGTTCAGGACATAAGAGACCGTTGCTTTGGAAACCCCGCTCTCCCGGGCAACATCATCCATCGTAATTTTCATTGCTGCTTTTTCTCTTTTTTTGTTCACGTTAACCGGTTCTTGTTTAAATTATAATCGATTTTCTCTCATTTGTCAATAGGGGAAGTCAAAAAAAATATTATTTTTGCCGACAAAGATTTCAAAGGTCATTGCCTCAGACAGGAGGATAACGGTCCGCATGGAAGAAGAAAAGAGTTGTGTGGAATATAACATCTTTATTGTAAATATCTTGTGAATCCTTTTCCGAATGCCCGCATCTGCCCGGAGCCCAAAACGGGGAGAAGCAAAGGAACTCCCCCGCGTGTTCTGCTCTTTCTGAGAAAACCGCCTTTCGTTTTTTCGGAACTTCCTGATTGCTTCCAGGGAGGGAGGAGGGATTGAGGTTCGCTCATTGTTCCTTGTCTGAAGATTGTCCCATTGTAAAAATCCGGAAGGTGTTATGAAAAGAATCCTTGACCGCCGCTCAATTTTGATTATGATGCAGAATTTTGATTTGTATTCAGAATTTTCTTATGCTATTTTACTTCGCAGGAGAGGATCGGATGCGATGCCGCATCTGTTTTTCTGTCCATGATTCCGCTAGAGAAGATGCCAGCTGTTTTTTCGATAAAACAGAAGCATTGATTTCTTCTCCGAGGAGAGATCGTTTCAATGTTCGAAAAACAAGGATTTTTCCCATGAAATTCAGATTTTTCTTTCTCTTGATTTCCTACGCTGTTTTTTCCGGATTTTTTCTTGTCTCCGCGATTGCCGCGGATGCTTCGGGAGACCGTTTTGCATGGCTGGACATCAGCAGGATTTCAGATCGGTCCGATCTTGAAGCGGTCACTCTCGGGAAGGAATGGCAATTCGTACCGGGAAAACCCGGAAGCTCCTGGATGACTGCTTTTCAGAAGGGAATTCCATTTTCTTTAAACGGGTCGCTTGTCAATCTTGACACCTTGTCCAGTCAAAAATTCCCGCGGGGATCCGAGGCCGTGCTCTACAACCATTTTCATTCGGAACGTGATGGAATCGCCCAGCTTGGAATCGGGTGCGACTGGTGGTTCGAAGTGTATTCCAACGGCGTTTTCTGTACTTCCACCATGAAATCCGGGAATGGTACCAATGATTATTTACCGGGAAACAATCCTTTTTTTCTACCGGTCAGGAAAGGGGAAAATCTGCTGGCAGTCCGTGTTCGGCGCGGTTTAGAGAGCTGGAAGTTTGCCTGCGGAACCGTTCCATTTGTCATTCCGGAGCTGCCGCTGCTGCGCTATGGTCCATGGCTCGGAAATCCGGATACGGGAAAAATGAGTATCCGTTTCGTCACCTGCGGTGATATCGGGGCGGGCGTGGAGTTTCGCAAGCGGGGCGGAAGGGACTGGCAGATTTGCTGGGATCATTTTCATGGACAGATTCTCCGCCGGCCGTTTCATCGGCTCCATCTTTCCGGGCTGGAAGAAGGGGCCGAGTATGAATATCGGATTGTCATGCTTGATCCGCAGGCGCCGGAGAAACGTGTCTATGCGAAAAACGGGAAAATCCATACTTTCCGGGTTCCGGACCGGCAGCGGAACGATTTCAGTTTCTTTTTCACCGCCGATCTGCAGTTTCCTTTTGCGCGTCAGAAACAGCTGCTGGGACTTCTGCTGAAAGCTGCGGATGCGTCTGATTGCGATTTCTATGTCCTGGGTGGTGATATCGGCAATGAGTTTTCCTCCGAAAATCTTTTCCGCGGAGTGCTGACTCAGATTTCGCAGTTCAGCGGTGGCGATCGCCCGATTGTCATGCTGCGGGGAAACCATGAACTCCGTGGGAAAGAAGCGGATCGTTATCTTTATTATTTCGGAAATGAGGATGGCGTTTCGTATGGGATTTTCCGCTTCGGGGATACGGCATTTCTCCTTCTGGATTGCTGGGAGGATAAACCTGCAGAGAGTCCGGGAGCCATTTATGTAAAATACAATCTGGACACATTTTTCCTGGACAGGGAAAAAGAGTTTCTGAAAAAGGCCCTTGCCTCGGAAAAATGGACGACCGCGTCCCGCCGGATTGTGCTGGCGCACGGCGCACCTTACTCCACCTTTGATGCCTGCAGGTGGATGCCGTTCAATCTTCAGAAGCTCACCGATCCTTATTTTGCAGGAAAGAATCCGAAATCCCGCCTGAACCTCTGGCTTGCCGGACATGCCCACCGTTATACCCGCAGCATTCCCGGCACGAATCTCCTCGCTGCCCCGCCCAATCCCCGGAAACCACACAAGGGCGGCAGAGAATATCTATATCCGGTTCTGACTGTGGCCGGGCCGGGCGGTCATACGTCCATGCCGGTCTCCGCATTCCGCGTTGATGCCCGGGCGGGAAAACTGATCGTCAGCGCCTTCAGCCCCGATGGGAAATGTTTTGAAAAAATCGAAATCAGCAGTGACGGACGTATTGCCGAACTCATTTCTCTTCCCCATCATGAATTCTGAAACGCTTCTCAATCCGCGGAGTTTTCAAAAAGGTGAATCAATAAAGTGATGAGCGTGATGCTCTCTCTTGCCGGATTCCGCCGAAAAATCGACTTTGGCAACATCTGCAACGAGCTCTCCGTTTCCGATACAACTGTGCAGGTGCGCCTGAATCGGAACGCTCTCGGAATGCGGGAGTTCTTTTTTCAGATTTCCCCGCGCTGACACCGATTCCTGTATTCGACTGGAGTAAACCCGGTTTGCTTCTTGAAATCCCGCGAAAAATAATGCGCATCCGAATAGCCGCACTCATATGCAACCGTCTTGATGAGAGTATCATAATTGCGGAGCAGAAGTTTTGCATAGCTGATCCGGCGTTCCGTAATGTACTGAAGCGGTGTCGTATTCAGGTGCCGGGCAAAAAGATGGAAAAGAGTGCGTTCACTGATTCTTCCTCCTTTTGCCAGATCCTCAATGCTGAAGGGATGGAGGAGAGATTTTTCCAGCAGTTCCAGCACGACTGCAAGTTTCTCCGGAATTTCACGCCGCAGACGGATTTGCTGAAGTTCCAGAAGAATTTCATAGGCGGTGGAAAAGATCGTGTTGTTCAGTCCGGCGTCCTGCTTTGCGCAGAGGGTTCCCACCTTTTGAAAGAGAGCGTCCACACGTTCCGGATTGCTCAGACGGACTACGCAGGTCCTCTGGTCAAGACCAAGTGCGGAGAGAATAAAATAGAGCATGGGACCATCCATGATGATGGTTCGTTTGAATGCATAGTCGCTGATGCATTCGAAGCGGACGTCCCGTTCCTTGTGAACGATGAAAACATCCCATGGATGACAATGAAAAGTTTTTTCATTCTGTGTGAGAAGGAACTCTCCGCTGACCAGCAGCTCAAGAGAAAATGTTCTGGAGTTCGGACGATGTCGCCAGAATCCCCGGTTGTTTTCATCATCCCCGGCAAAAGTCACATAGAAGGGGCATGTCCGATCAACATCCCGCAGCAGAACGCGGGAAAAATGGTGGCGCGGATAAGTTCCGACATTGCACCCGTTCAGGATTTCTCCATCAATGATTCGCGAAATCATGCTCCTTCCTTTCCTTCCTGTTTGCCCTGGAAATGTGTCTTTTTGCAGAATTTTCCCGTATCCGGTTCCGTATCCTGTCATCGTTCCGGCCGGAATACAGGGAAAATAATATAGCATCCGTTTTCCCTGTTTAAAGTTTTCCAAACTTTCTTTTCCTCTGTCGCAAGGGAATCCCGGACACTGCTGCCGGGGACTTTTTACGGGAATTCATCATTCATTCGATGTCGCTTTCTTTCCAGATCGCGGAAGCGTTTTCGGCTCTCCGGAGAACCGCTCGGGAAAATCCTCTTCTCCTGCGGATTCCCGCGACTTTTCCGCCGTTTGCGCGAAAAAGACTCTGTTTTGCAGGATTATCCACTTAAAACCTTTTTTTTCCTATTGACAGAAAGAATGTTTTCGATCATAATTATAGAGAAAAGAAGACGATTCCTTAATTTTACGGAATATCGGAAAACTGGAACATGGAAAAGCGGAAAGGATTCAATCTCAATGAAAACTTCTTCGAAGCTGACTGTTTTATCCACCTGGAACGGGAGATATGAATTTACAATGATAGAGCTTCTGGTTGTTGTTGCCGTGATTGCCATTCTGGCTGCGCTGCTTCTTCCTGCTTTGCAGAAAGCACAACTTGCAGCATCCAGAACGCAGTGCATGAGCAATTTGAAACAGCTCGGGATGCTCGGGACTCAATATCAGCATGATTTCAATGAATATCCCATGCCTCCGGTAAACAAGCATATAGGAGGGGATATTGAACTTTACAAGGACAGTTATCACTGGGATTTTTATTTTCAGACATATTATCTGAAAGACCGGTCGGGACGGTTTATTTTCAAGTGTCCGGGGGACAGCCGCCGGCCGACCAATTCCAATGCAGTTCTCCGCAGTTATGCCGCTCCCCGGGGATGGATTTACTGCAACGATGCTTTGATCCGTGTCAGTGAAGTGAAAACACCTTCCAAAGCGCTTTATCTGGGAGAAACAGACAAAAACAATGCCGGTTTTCAAAACGCTGTTGTCGGACATTCCGGAAGCGATGCGGAAGTGGTCCTGAACAATGTGCAATGGCTCGGCAACAACCATGCGGACCCGAAACGAGGCATCGCAGCTGCTCTGGACGGGCATGCGGCAGCTTCTACCATCAATCTGACATGCGGAGGATTCAACACCTCCAGAGAGAATTTCAAACAACGAGTCATAAACTGGAGTTTCTGACTGGAAAAACAACTGGAGGAACCGGGAAAACATGAACAGGATAATTTTTGCTCTTATGCTTTGCGGCATGGCTGTTTCATCTGTCGGAATCGAGGTGAAACTGAACTCCTTTGGCGCGCCGCGAACCGGGAAAAAAATGATTGTTTCGGAGCACAGCGGAATTGCTGTCCGGGTTCGCGCACCGGCGGAAGAGGATATTTCCGGGATAACCGTCCGGCCGGAAAAGGATGGCCTTGTGGTCGATGCGTCGAAGCTGAATCCGGAGAAGAATGGTCAGGTCCTCTTCGGAGTCGTGACATCGAAAGAGACGGTCAAATCCGGAACGGGGCAGCGGATTCCCGGCGAACCCTTTACTCGCCTCGAAGTGGAGTTTTCGGCAGCTCCGGATGTCAGGTTTGCTCTCCTTTTTGAGGGGCAATCCGTTGATGGAAACGGCAGAAAGAAACACTGCTGGGGGGCGCGGAAATTAACGACCGCCGGGAAAAGAGAGATTGTCCAGTTCGATAAAGTATTTCCGGAAAATTCCTCCATTACCCGTCTCCGGTTTGATCTTCCCGGCGGATCGGTTTTCAAGTTCCACCGCGCAGCGTTTCTCCGGATGGAAAAATAAAAAGGAGGTGACTGCATGACAATTCGATTCTTTCTGTTTTTCGTTGTTCTGTTCACACTGGTTCCGTTGTCCGGCGCGTACAAACAGGGAAAAATTCTGCTGGACTGCCGATTTGCTCCGAAGGAGGTTTCCGCGGATGATCTTCGTCCCGGTTCCGTGATGTGGGAGCCGGACAGCGGGAAGGAGGGCGGTCCCGCTCTTCATCTCAAATCGACCACTCCGGCGGGAACCCGGAATTATCCCATTCTTCTGGATCCGGAAGTGTACAGGGGGAAGCGTGTGATTCTGGAAGTCCGCGTGAAGGGGCTCAATCTGGAGCGCGGGGAGAAAAGTCATTTCGCGCCGAACTTCATGTTCTGCATCCGGCGGAAAAATATCCGGAAAATCCGCTGGGCAAAAGTGGCGTCCGAACTGGGAAGCTACGACTGGAAGTCGTTTTACTGTGTGGAGCAGATCCCTCGTGATCTTGAATCCATCTGCATTGTTCTTGTCCTTCAGGAATGCACCGGAGAGGCATGGATCGACCGTGTTGTCGTCAGCGAGGCGCTTGAGGTTCCCGACAGCGATGAAAAGCCGTTCAATGCGGAAGCCGCAAAAATCCGGCGAGGTCCCTATGCCGATCCGGCAAATGACAATCGTAACGGCAGCCGAGGTTTCATGAGCGGACGCGACATGAGCGAAAGTGCCGTTCAGACCCTGAAACTCTGGGGCGCAAATCTGGTCCGCTATCAGATGAGTCCCGGGAAAAAAACAGATGTTTCCACTCCGGAAGCATATCTTGCATGGCTTGAGAAGAAGATGCGGGAGGCGGAATCCGTTCGCGAACGCTGTTTCCGCAACGGCATTCAGCTGGTGCTTGATCTTCACCGGGCGCCCGGAGGAACAAAAAGCAAACATGCCTCCAATATGCTTGCGGAAAACACCCGCTTTGATGTACTGGAGGAGGCATGGAATCGCCTTTCAAAGTTTTTCCGCGGCAAACCGGGGATCTATGCCTACGATCTGCTGAATGAACCCTCCGTTCGGAACACCGTCTGGCGGGAAGAGGTGAAACGCCTGATTGCGATTATCCGGAAAAATGATCCGGAGACTCCGATCGTTGTCCAGTCCGTCGATCACTTTTACACGGAAGACTCCAATATCTTTTACGGTCCGCATTTCTATTCTCCGCATGATCTGACGCATGAGGGCGTCGGCCGCTTTACGCGCTGGAAATATCCGGGGTACATCAACGGCGTTTACTGGGACAAGGAACAGCTCCGTCTTGCTTTGAAACCGGTCATTGATTTTCAGCAGAAGTTCAAGGCAAAGATTTTTATCGGCGAATTCAGCTGCATTGCCTGGGCGCGGGGGGCGGATCAGTGGGTCCGGGATACGGTGGAGCTTTTTGACGAGTACGGGTTCGATTACACCTATCACGCTTTCCGGGAATGGCCGCCGTGGAGCCTGGAACATGAGGCCGAAAGTGTCGGAAAGGTAAAACCTTCTGCCGACAATGGACGGAAACGGGCGATTCTCAACTCGCTGAAACGCAATGGAAGAATACGGCAATAACGGGTATGGTGTCCGTTCGGCGAATGAGTTCGAAGGCGGGGGGATGGTTGCAGAAGAGAGGTGCCGTCATCACGCACCGATGGTATGGATGGTGCATGAGGGCCTTTGAGACTCGTTTTCCCGTCCGCGGACTCTACTGCGTTTTCAAGGAAGATTTTTGATTCCTTTTTGCAGACCGGATGATTCCGGGAGATTCGGAATCGGAAAGCCCCTCTGCGGAGAAAACACAGGATTTCCCTATCTTTGGAAGTCACATCTTTTTCCACCGGTTCTTTCCGGAGGAGTTTTTTATCAGACGGAGCGCTTTTCCCGCCAGCGTTTCGTATTTCTGAATGATCCCTGTCATCGAAAGATCACAGGCGAGATCTATCCGGTCCCCCCCTGTCAGGGAGATGTCCTCCGGCACGCGCACCACGACCTGTTTCAGAAAATGAAGAGCTTTGATTTGTGAAGAGGACGTGCATCTGTATTCTTTAAATACAATGCATCCTGAGAAAAAAAATTCTCATTTTTTTTAATCTCCCCTCTTGACACTTATGTAATACACCATTTAGAATTATGTAATATAGCATGTAACACGGAAAGGATGATTCATGTTTACTCCGGTTTATCATGAGCTGGTTCCCCGCTTGAAGCAGTATATGGAAGAACAGAAGAGTGGAAAGCTGCCCGGTGTGCGGAGTCTGGCAAAACAGTTCGGAGTCAATCCGGCGACGGTATCCAAAGCGATGAAAATTCTGGAAGAAAAAGGGCTGATCTCCATCCTGAAAGGGCAGGGCGCCTTCATCTGTCGGAAAATACAGACGGAAAAGCATCATTCCATCGGGATCGTCAATCTGATTCCAAACAGCTACACGGAGGAAGAGGAACTGGAACGGCTTCGGAAGCCGTTCAATTATTCGCCGCATACGCAGGAACAGATTCGTCAGCTGGTGGACCGGGAATGTGCCGCGGAAGGATTTCATGCGATCTCCCTGACCTGCAACATTGCCGCGGTCAGGGACAATCTGGCTTTTTTTGAAAAAATGCCGACCGACGGCTTCCTTTTCATTTACTCCTCCCTGAACTCTGAAATTGCCGATTTTCTGAAAAAGAAACACATTCCTTTCGTTGCTGCGAATGCCTGTTTCGGTATTCCGGAGGTTAACTTTGTGGATGTCAACACGATGCAGGCGGTGAATGATTTTCTTTTCCGTCTCCGGGAGGCGGGCGTCCGGAAAGTCACCTTTTTCGGTCGGCCGGGCAAGTACGGATACAGCGAGCGTCTCCGGAGAATCTTCATGAAACATCTGGGGAGCGAGTTCCGTGATTTTTATTTTATTGATGGAGCTCATTCGCCGCTTTTTTTCAACACGGAGTGTCTTGAGGAGTATTCGGAACAGGCTTTTAATCTCATGATGCAGGACGGTATTGCGCCGGAAGTGATCCTCTGTATTCCGGAATGCATTGAGTCGATGAAGCAGGCTGTGCGGAAACATGGACTGAGAACTCCGGAGGATGTCGCATTCGCCACGATCTCCATTGATCCGGACATTCATGACATTACGGTGCTCAAAGGCGATGAATCGGAGATTCTCCGGAGGGCGGTCCGGCGTCTTCTGCACATTATTCTTCATGACGATGACTCTGTGATTCAGCAATGGATTCCCATGGATATCGTATGGGCCGCGCTTCCGAACAGCAAGGAACTGGTGGTCCAATGAAATACTCCGTTTCTGTTTTTTTCTGTCTGCTGATTTGTCTTGCCGGGGCAACATTGCGCGGAGCCTCCATCCGCCATTCGGGAACGATGGGACAGAGCAATCCGGAAAAACCTCTGAACTTCATCGGCGTCACCGGACTTGTCTCCGCCAATGGAAAATATTATTTCTGGAACGCGCCGGATCTCTGTTCCTTCACCACGCCGGACAACATCAGGCCCGCCGTCTATCTTGGCGGACACTGCCGCCAGCTGTTCGGCGATGGGAAAACGCTCTGGCTGAAAAACACAAAAGGGGAAGTCTACAAGCTGGAATGTTCCGGGCGGAAAGAGTCGCTACGGCGAATCCTGTCCCTGAAGGAGGTTGCGGCCCCCTTTGCCGCGTTTCCCGCCGGAGGGAAACCGGCCGGATGGGGAAAACGTGTGAAACTCGTCAGGCTTCTGAAGAACAAGGTCATCGGATATGATGCGGATGGGAACAGTTCCGGAACCGTGCTCGAATTGCCTGCCAATGAAATTTACAACTCCATTGCCTTTCTGTCCGGAAGCGGGGATTTGCTGGTTTCCCTTCCGTATCCGAAATGCCGGATTTTCCGGTTCAAATCCGACGGCACCAGATTCCCCTGGGATTATTCCCAGCATCTGAATGAAATGTTTATGGCTGACGGAAAAACATTCGGTGCCGATACCCGGCTGCTGGAGATCCCCGAACAATTCCAGCCGGGAATCACAAAGCCCCGGACAAACCGGGATGACATGCACATCTCCGGTGTGGCGGCGGCTCCCGATGGCGGATATTATCTCGGGACCACGCAGGGGATTCTTCATTATCCGGGGAATCCGGCGGCATCGCCCGTCCGCTTCGGGGGATTTCCGGGCGGATGCGCTCTGGCGGTCAATGACGACGGACTCGTTCTCGCCCTGACCGATGTCAACAGAAATCTGATCTACTGTCTGAAAATCGACGATGAACCCTCGACGCCCCTTCTCAGTTCTGCGGATCAGACTTCGACCGCTCTCTGGAATTCCAGCCGTTTCCGGAAGGGGACCGCTCTGGCGGTTTCCGCCTCGGCAGGAGATTTCCTGATTCTCAACCGGAATGGCAGCCGGACGGAGCTCTGGACCTTTCGTCCCCGCAATCACCGGACTGCCCGTCCCGTCTGGACGAAACGGGATGTGAAGCAACCGGGCGCCTCCGCTGTCTGTTCCACGGAACACCGGATTTATCTGCTTGCAAACGGGAACGTGTTCCGTCTGGAGCCCGATGGCGAATCGCTTTTCTTTTCTGAATTCCCGGTGAAACATTTCGCCGTTTCGGAGAATGGCATGGTGCTCTGCGGGGAATCCGGTCTGCTCTTCCTGAAGCCGGACGGAGACGGCTCCTACCGCAAGGGCTGGAAAATCAAATGCGGAAAGGTACGGGGAATCGCTGTCAGCGAGAACGGCGTTCTTCTGTCCGCTCCCGGAAGACTTGTGCTGTTCGATTGTGCCAGAGGAAGGAAAAAGGCGGAACGGGTCCTAAAAGGATATCCCGGCGGAGCCGTCGCCATGAAAGACTGCTGGATCTTTGCCGCGGACCCGAAGAAAAAATCCATTGAACGATATAAAATAGAGGAGTGATTATGAATCCGACCTTGAAATGGAAGCAGCAGCTGCTCTTCCTCTTTCTTTTCGCGGCCTGCATTGTTCCAGGTGCCCGGGCTGCGACCCTGACCGCGGAATGCAGCTCAACCCACGGACTGTATGTTCCCGGAGAGGAGATCAAACTCACATTCACGGCTAAAGGGCTTGGAAAGAAAGAACAGTCTCTGGAAGTCCGGATCACGGATGAATATGACCGGGAACTTTCCCGCAAAACCTATCCGGTCAAACCGGATGCGAAAGGCGAATGGCGGACGACAATCCGCGCGGACCAGAACCGTTTCGGTTTTTTCCGGGTCTATCCGAAACTCTCCGACGGCACAACCATTCCAGCTGTTCTGAGCCGTCCGAAAGGCTGTCTTACCTATGCGGTCGTGGTCGATCCCGCAAAACGGAAGCAGCTGCCCCGGCAGGAAACATTCTTCGGACTCTGCGGAAACTCCCAGGACCGGCAGTATCCCGCCTGGCTCGGAACTTCCTGGTGTCTTGACGGGCACAACATGATCGGCGGGCGCATCTGGTGGAAGCTGGAACCGAACCGTTCCGGGGAAGCCATGGAACGATTGAAAAAAGGGGAACGGATCGAAGTGAAAAACGAGGATATCGTTTTCCGGACGCCCGGCGGAAGTGTCCGCTGGAAACCCTACGGTCTTTTCGATCTGAGCTACGAACCGCAGTGGATGAGAAACGAAACCATGCATAAATTCGACCGGAGCGTGATGGGAACCCGTCCGTTTGTGAATGGTCCTCTGACCCCCGCGGGCGAGAAGGAATTCATACGTCTCTGTGAAACCGTGGCAAAGCTGCGTGCGCCGATCACTCCGAAAGGAGAGCGGAATCAGTACGAGTTCGGCTGGGAGCCGCATTATCCGTGGAACTGGCAGGGAACCACCGACGATCTGATCCGCAGATACAGAATCGGTGCCGCTGCCGTCAGGAAATACGATCCGAACGCGTTTGTTCTGGGGCCGAACGGAGCCGGACTTACCCCTGAATATCTCTCCTGGTACAAGGAACTTTTCGACAAAGGACTCGGGAAAATCATCGACGGCGTCACTATCCATCCCTATCCGAAAGGCTATCCGCCGGAAAGCAAGAATATGGCGGGGCTGCTCCGGACCCTGAAGCAGATCATCCGTGAGGGCGCGGGAAAGGATCTGCCGGTTTTCGGTACGGAACTCGGATTCATGTTCCCCGGCGATTCGGAAGGAGACCTGAAACAGATGCGTGGATTCCTCCGGTCCAATCTGATCCTCCTCGGCGAAGGAGTCCGGGCAAATTACAATTTCACTATGACGAATATCGGAGTGGAGGTCAACTACAGTCTGGTTCACAATCTGGTGCCATCCTCTCCGTGGGGAACACCGCGTTCCACTCCGCGGACCGTGATTCCGGCGCTCTCGGCGCTGACCTGGCTGCTGGAAGGATACCGGAGCGCCGGACCTGTCGACGGACTCGGGGAAAACGGAGTCGGCTACGCCTATGAACGCGGAGATAAAGTCGTTCTCGCTGTCTGGGTCCGCACGGGAAAACCGGTCAGGGCGGAACTTGCGGTCGGCAGGGACTCCATTCAAATCGCGGACCACATGGGCAACATCCGTTCCGTCCGCACCCGCAACGGGAACGTGACAGTGACCCTGACGGAGGATCCTCAGTATCTGCTGAACGTATCTCCTGAAGTGTGGGGCAGCCGGGCATTCCAGTATATCGTTCCGGATCCCGATCCGCATGGAACGATCGGCGGAACCCTGAGACTGAGCGGAACGGTTCACGCTCCGGATCAGCCGCTGAAAGCGACACTGCAAGTTGCCGCCGGAGAGGGATTCCGTTCGAAGGAGCAGCCCGTTGAGATCCCCGCTGGAAGAAAGAAACGGTATGAGATTCTTCTGCCGGTTCCGATGGAGCTTGTCCCGGGGGAACGGACGGTTCGTCTGACTCTGCGTTCCAACGGCAAAGTCCTGAAATCGGTCTACCGGAAAATTGAACTTCGCCCGCCGCTGCTCCTGAAGGAGATTCAGCCTGCGATCCGCGATGGAAAATACGCATTGAAAATGAATCTGGAAAACCTTTCGGGGAGCGTGTCCGCCGGAAGTGTAACCGTCCGGCTGGAGGGTATCCCGGAAACCGGACTGGAGAAGGCGTTTCGTCTGGAAGGCTCCGGACGCGAAAGCCTTGTCTTTGTCTGGGATTCGCCTGCCTGGAACCCTCTGAAAGCCTCGGTGGCGGATATCACAGTCCGCAGAAGCGACGGATACCTGAACCGGGTTCGCAAACGGATCAGCATGATGAAGGTTCCCCGTTCCCGCGACCTGAAAATCGGAGCCGGGGACGCGCAATGGAAGACGATTCCGGAATATAAACTCTCCGGAAGGCAGTACGCAGTCGCACAGGAGGAACGCTATCGCGGAAAGCAGGATCTTTCCGCAACGGTTGCGGCGGCATGGAACGGACAGCATCTTCTCTTCCGTTTCCGGGTCGGGGACGATGTTTTTCTCCAGCCCTACACGGGAATCCGCACCTGGGAGGCGGATTGTCTGCAGATCGCGTTTGCCAATCCGGAGACGGAAGACTCGGCAAACCGTCTGGCGCTGGCGCACACGCGTAAACTTGTCGAATACGATTTCGCCCGGACCAGACAGGGAGATGAAATCTACCGGACCGTCTCCTTCGACAACGCGATTTTCCCGGCAGGCCTCGTAAAAGATTCTGATTTCCAGCTGAAAACAACACAAAATAAACGTGCGGACGGCATTATCGAAACGGTCTATGAAATCGCGATTCCCTGGAAAACGCTCGCCGCAAAACCGGAACCCGGCGCCCGGATCGGATGGGCATTCACCGTCAATGACAGAGACAACGAAAAAGCGGAGTCTTCCGAATGCGTCAGGCTGGGGGCTTTCGATCTCAAAAAAACAGAATGGTTCGGTACTCTGATTCTTGCAGAATAAATGATAAGGAAAGGGAAAATCATCATGAAAAAAACACATTTTACACTGATAGAGCTCCTGATCGTAATTGCCATCATTGCGATCCTTGCCGGACTTCTCCTGCCAGCACTGACCTCTGCAAGGAACAAGGCGATTCAGACAAAATGTTCCGGAAACATGAAACAGCTTGGTATCGCTTATCAGCAGTATACAATGGACAACGATGACATCCTCTGTGTTTACACTTACACGACCTCCTCCGGATACAACATGCGCGGATTTCAGGATGTCGAGGGCGTGAACTGGCCGTGGATCATGCGCGACTATCTGGATATCAAAGGCGCGGAAGGCAGCAATCCTCCCGGAACCGCCTACTCCAAGCTGCCGAAGCGGAACCGGAACGGATTCCTGAAATGTCCCGGCAACCGGAATCAGCTTTTCCTGTTCGGTAATTTTCACTACAGCATGATGCAGAACTGCGTCGGTGGACGGGGAGCGGATTCCCCGAATAAAATCACTCAGTTCAAAAATGTCTCAAAACGGATTTTCTTCGGAGAAGGATATGACAACTCTCATCCGGAATACGGCGGACTTTCCGGACTGGGCAACTGCAACGATTTCCAATATGCATGGCACTTGCACAATCAGGCGATCAACACAATTTACGGAGACGGCCATGTCGGACTCTTCAAGCGTACTGATTTCCTGCTGGAATACAATCTCTACGGTTCCGGCGGATGGTATAAAAGCCCGGTCATCGGAACCGTCTGGAAATAATCGGATGGCTGTATGAGTGAAAAGGGCATTTTTCAAAGATGTCCCTTTTCACTCTTTTCTCGATGTCACGTTGACAGTCCGCCGATCGCAGAAGAGAGCGGTTTTCCCGTTTTTCTGTTTCTGTCAGAAGCTGCCGCGACTCATCGAACCGGCAACTGAAAATTATTCGGCATCCTGAAATGTGATTTTATAGTGGGATATACGGTTTCCATTTTCCCAGAGAGTTCGGAAAGAACTGCCAGCGAACGGAACCTTGGCGAGGGATTCCCCGTTCTGCCCGCAAGCCTCCACTTCGCGGATTTTACGTCCGAAAGTGATTTCCGCCGGAGTTTCCATGGAGCGGTTCCGGAAAAAGGTCGCATATACAACCGGAGATTCCGCAAGAGGTGTTTCGCTTTTGAGCGCAATGTTAACCGTATGCCCGCTGAGAAGCGAGACAAACTCTTTCCCATGGAACCTGACATGAAGATCTCTGCTTCCCAGAAACAGATAGCTAAGAGATGCGGTCTCCTGCAAATCCGCCGATCCGTTCATAACCGCAAAAAACAGAGATGACGAATCCGGTAATTTACCGAAAAAGCTCCATGCGTCGCCGGATCCCGACAGACGGAACGGTTTCGGCATTTTCAATTTTCCGTTTTCCATATTGCCGATGAAGGAGGAAAACGTTTTCGTTTCCGCCCGGAAGGTTGTCTTCTGTGTATCAATTTCAAGATGTTTTCCTGTATCGCGCCAGACTTTGCCGAATTCAGCAAACGAAACCGGGAGATTTGCTCCCGTTTTCTGAAGCGTCTCGTAAAACGTTTTCAGTTCCGTTTCCCGGTCCAGAAAACCTTCTGCCAGGAATTTTTGTCCGCGGAACCAGGTTTGCTCCGGATATCCGGAGCGGTTCTGCCGGGAATGGGGACGAATCGCAAAGAAATGTCGGGCGCGGGAGTAATCGCCGGCCGGCAATGAAGGTTCGTTGATGACCAGATCCGCATTTCCTGTATAGACATCCCGGAAAGTCCTTACGGAGGAATCCGTGTAAAGAAACGGGACAAAGTCGTTCAGCGTCATTTTGTTGTAACCCCGGAACGGAGCCGCGTAGCAGACATTATCCATCGGGGATCCGATCTCGAGCTTGAATTCCGGTTTCCGCAGATCCGGTGCCCGCACCGCGATCGCGGATGCCAGATTCGCAAAATGACTGTACAAATGCGCTTCCTGACGTAAATTGATACCGGAAACTTTTTCAAACCGGTCATCCGGATAAAAATGGTCCGGCAAGTTCAAATTGCTGTATCCGAGATAGAAATTGAACAGATAGGCCTTCCCCATGGCCTTCTGGACGCTTGCCGTGATCAGATTGCCCCACCAGCAGTTTTCATAAATCAGATTTGCTCCGTATTCCCGGGAAATCACCGGTTTCCCCGGTGTCGCTGCATAGACGGTCGGAGCCAGCCAGGAAAGGGAACGAAGAAATCCGTATCCGCTCCGGTTCCAGTAGCCTGTGCCGCCGGAGACGGCATCCAGAATTTCATTCGCAGCAGCGCGCTGCGAATAATGCAGTTCGCAGTCGGGACCGTTTGACGTAATGATTCCTTTGAATCCGAGAGAACGTGCAAAGGTGTACATTTCCTTCAGGTAATCCCGATAGAGTTGATACATGAATTCCAGTCCGTCGGAAACCATTGGATTGTTGCGTTTTTCCTTGCCGAACGATGCCTTTGAAACACGGAGATCGTCCAGTTTCACTTTGAAATCGGAAGAGTCATGTCCCCATTTCCGGACGTCCCAGGTAGGCGGGAAGTCCACATTTTCCAGAGTTTCCTCTCCGGTTCCGGAATACAGGCACCCGGCAAGCGAAGCTATATTCCAGCTTTTCTTCAACGCTTCTGTATTTTTGTATTTTTTCTTCAGGAATGCTGTCCAGAGATTATGAAGAATCGTTTTTGCCTCAGGAGGAAATTTTCGCCAGTCGGATGGATTGTTCATCTGAAAAGAAGCGACAAAAGTACGCTCGTTTTCAATTTCATAGATCAGCAGAGTCGGATCTTTTGCGGGCGGCAGATTGTTCCGGTACGGGTTTGGTGTTTCCAGGATCATCCGGACGATCTCTTTCTGCCGCCGGATCGCCTCCGGATGAAAAAAGCCAATGCAGGCATGACTGTTCTGACCGCCGAGCAGGTCGCTGAAGAAATGGTTGTCCCGCCAGAGAGTGAGAGACAAATAGATTCCATTCCGGTGGCAGGCGGCAATCAGTTTCTGCAGATTTGTTAGAAACTCCGGTGAAAATTTCAGCGGTCTGGCGGAGAGAAGCGGCATCCAGCGGTTGTTCTGATTCGTCGCCCATGTGCGCGGAAGGGTCGTAATCATATAACGGACCGAAGAATATCCCATTGTTTTGAGACGTTGCAGAAAGCGGTCCAGTGCGTCATTGCCGAGCCGGTTTTCCTGTACGAGATCATAGAGCATGCTGTAATTCATATTGCATCCCCAGATCTGCGGAACGACGGTTCCATCTTCAAAACGGAATCCGGTTCCGGAGGGCAGGAGAGCTCCGTGTTTGTCGATATTGACTGTTTGCGTAAGAGAAGAAAGATCCGGGAACGAGAATTGTTCATTCATGAAACGGTTCATCGGATCATTGGATTCATTTTTCTTCGTGACGAGGTCGCGCATTCCGTACACGAAAAAGCCTTCTTTTTTCAAAGCGTTCAATTCGTCGGCAAGTCCCGGAAGGACCGGAAGAAAGCGGTCTTCCGCCAGATACAGTTTCGAAAGCGCGAATTTTTTACGGTTTTTCCGGGGCGTGCGTGGAAACAGCCGGAGAGTATGAGTCCCTTTTCCCAGATGGATGCACTCGCCCCCGCTCCAATAATAGGTGGAGGGTTCAAAAGCGTTTCCGCCGAGTTTGATGATTTCTCCATCGTCAAATTGTATGAAAATGTGATTCCAGAAATTTTCCGGCTCGCGGGAATAGATATACAGCCGGAATGTCTTTGGAGACTTCAAGTCAAAGGAGTAACGCCACTCCGGAGAGTCCGCGTCGATAGTTTCTCCGGAGTTGTAGAAGGAATCTTCATCGGGGACGGTCCGAGTCTGTTTGAGGATCGCATTTTCCGGGTAGACAAAGAGTCCTTTTCCCCAGTCATCGGAACGGAAATCTGCTTTTTCCTTTCCGGCAAACAGGCGAAACGCTTGTCTGGGAGAGAGAATTTTTCCGTTTGCCTCTGTTCCGATTCGCAGGAGGAGCGATTCCGTCTTTCCGTTGGTCCGTACGAAAATCAGCGGAGAGAATTCCCGTGTGAATTTCACGATGCAGTGATCCAGTTTTTCTCTTTTTTCATTCAGGACTTCCAGTCGTTTCCAGTATTTTCTTTCCTGGAAAAAAAGGTCAGCTGGAAATTTTGCTTTTGCCATCTCCAGTTTCAGATATTCAAGAGGCAGAACGGTCAGAGCTGCTTTGCGGCCAAGTGGAATTTTCCAGTTCAGTCCGGAGCGATCTTCCTCTTTGCGCACCAGTCCCGCCGTTGCGGCGACCAGTCCCCAAACGACGTTCTTTTCACCTGTTCTGATTGAAACGGATCGTACCATGTCGGCTTTTCCCCATTTCAGAACGGTGGAATAGAGTCCGATTTCTCCATTATCTGCACCGGCTTTCCATGCAATTTCCGCCTCGGGAATCGGTTTCGGATTCCACCAGTCCCGGGTTTGTTTTCCTGCAATGAGAGGGAATCTCATCTGCGTTCCGTTTGCAAAAAGGACTTCCACCGTTGCGGCAACGGCACCTGTTTTCCCCCATGCGCAGGCATTCAGAAGTGCAAGAGAGTTGCAACGCCGGTTGACGGGAAGAACGATCCGGTCCGTACCAAACGGCGAATGCACGCTCCGGAATATCACACAGGAACGTCCGCCGTTCTTTTCCGGGTCCAAAATCCGGAACGGCCAGGTGCAGAAAACTTTCACACCGGGAGAGAGTGCCCGGAGATCGTTCTTCGGCCCCTGGTCTGTCCACCCGCCTCTGCCGTCGCCCGCGGTTTCGTCAGCAAATCCCATGTTTGCGGAGGAGGCAAGGGTGAGCGGATAGAACTGATTGCTCTCCTTTGCAGAGGGAACCCTGCCTGCGGATCGGTAATCAAAACTCACAGTGACAGGTTCCTTTGCTTTGACCGGACAGCTGAATGCGACAGGTCCGTCATGCCAGGCGAGCGCACAGGCGTTGCCGGATCGGGCAAGAGCCGGGTTGAAAATGATTCGTCCGGGAAACTGTTTTTCTCTGGGCGTAAAGGAAAAACCTTTTTCTCCCGATTCGAAATCCCCGTTTGGAATCATCTTTCCGTTGATCCGGATATTGTCATAATAAACCCCTTCCGGTTTCAGACGTGTCGTCTTTCCTCCCTGGATCATCGGCCCGAGAAGCGAGATCCGGAGTCTGCCGCTGTTTTCCGGCGTAAAGGAAAGCGTTCCCTCTTTCCATTCTTCCGAGACGGGAAAGAGGGCTGTCATATACTGTTCTGCATGTTCCGGCTTCAGCCAGGAACCATTCCCGATCCGAACCCCGGACTGCTTTTTGAAATTCAGTTTTACGGCGGGTACTCCACTGATGTCAATCCGTGCCGGATTCTGTGCCGAAGCGGAAAAACCGATCAGAAAAACAGAAATGGCAAATAAGATTTTCTGCATGTTTTATCCTTTTCACAATGGTTTATATTTGATTCCCGAGTGAGGAAAAACAGAACTGCACTTTACCGGTCGGAATGTCCTTCCGGTCTTGACGGCGAAAAAAGCGGGTCATGCAGGATTCGGAATTTCCGCATCCGGATTCTGCTTATTCATAAAGATTCCATGGATTCGTCTCATTCCAGTTGGTCCGTCCAAACGTTTTTGCTGCCGGTTTGTAATAAATCTGTTCGGGGATAATTCCGTCGACAGACCCGGTGTGGCCGTCAATAAAAAGCAGGTTGGCTCGTTTCAGATGACGCGGATCAAGCACGGATTCCTCCGTTGGCCTGGAATAGAGGAGCGGATTCGGACGGAGATCTGTGGGACTGACTTTCTTCACAGAATCCCCTGCATAAATTTTTGTCGAAGGACTCTTGATCCGAGCCGCCTGCAGCATTCCCTTCGTTCCGATGTACGCATAGGAAATCATGGAAATTCCATACCCTATTTTTGCCCATGACCCATTCGGAGCCCCGTCATTTCCGTTCGGAAGCCCTTTGTTCCGGTTATAATAGCTCATCAAATCCGCTGTTGCCGGGAGATCCGGGCAGGTGATCTGCTTCATGCTCAAATAGCGGTTCGTAAAGACAAAATAATTCCAGTAGAAAGCCTTCTGATAACCGAGGGGCGTTGTAAAATAACAGGGCATGAGCCGATCTGCAAAATCCAGCTGATAGAAGGACGCTACATGTCCCAGCTGTTTCAGATTGCCGGTACAGTTTACGGCTCTGGCGCGCATACGGGCATTGTTCAGCGCCGGAAGCAGAAGAGATGCAAGTATTGCGATGATCGCGATCACAACAAGGAGCTCTATTAATGTAAAATTTTTTCCCCTGAATCGGCATTTCATAGTTGTCTTTCTCCATATTCTGTTTTTCAAAAGTTTTATTTAGATAACTGCTCCATCCGGACAACAGACAAGTTCCGCAGGAACGGAAACATCCCCGACACTCGTTTCTCCGTTCATTTTCCGTTTCAGAAGAGCGATCGCTTCCCGTACTTCTTTTTTCCGGTTGGCACGGATGAAATATCCAGTCCAGTCATGGGCTGTATCGGGGAGAATATGATAGAGCCATAGAATTCTCCGTGCCCGATCCTCTCCGTACAATTCTGTTACGACACCCCGGAAAAGATCCAGCATATCGGGATGGAGCAGAATCCAGTCCGGACATTGCCCGGCAAAGAGTTGCCGCAGCAGTTCCGCAGTGACGGTGTTTTCGGAAAGCTCTTCTGTTCCGGGAAAGCGGGTTAATCCGGTTCGTTTATTCAAACTCATGGACAGGTATCCCTCCGGGGATGAAATATTCCACACGGAAATATTCCGGTCGCGTCCTGTAATCCGGAACAGTTTTTCGATGCAGGCATCCAGATCGGAAACGACATTGGTCACTCCGTCACAGTAAACTCCCAGATTGACCAGCGGAAGAAGTTCGTTTGCTGTCTGCAGTACAAAACTGGGCGTTCCGAACGTCAGAAGCGCATCCAGATAGTTGTAGCGGATCGTTGTCTGGACATCTTCCGGAGTAAGCATTGTAGCAGTCACATTCCGTACATTCCAGTCGGTATGATAAAGTTCGCTGAAAAAACAGGCCAGCTCTCCCTGAATCGCTCTGGAATAGAAAAACTGATTGCAGTTCTGGATCATCAATCCCACCAGCGTGGCCTGCTCATGCAGAAAGAATGTTTTTTTCGGATTGATAAATGTTCCGCTCCCTTTCCGGGTGACCAGGACTCCTTCTGCCGTCAGCTGTTCCAGGGCGATCCGTACCGAAGAACGCGCAATTCCGAATTCCCGGGCAAGCTCATTCGAAGATGGAATCCGGACCGCCTGATTGCCAGTCCGGAACCGGATCGACATTACCCGGTGCCATATTTTCTGCACATCCGAAATTGTCTGCATGGAGCGTTGCCGCATAAAAACTCCTTATTTCCGCCAAGTACTAGCCAACTTTTATCATTATAACACAAAACCGAAAAAAAGTCAAGATGGTGACTCGACAAAAATCTTTTTTTTTCGAGATGCGGATTGAAAAAAACGATGTCGCTCGTTCTTTATTTAAACGGAATTTTACATTTTGTCAGCTTCCGTGAAGTGCCTTGCGACCTTATTTACTTCATGAGGAAATCTTCATGAGGGAGAAGAGCGGCCAGCCGGATTTTGCTCCCGGTTTTCTCTCTGGAACGGAACAATGTATTTCTGTACAGGAAAGCAGATCGGAAAGAACTGCTTTCCTGATTTATGTTTTTTCGACGGAAAAGATTTTCCCGTTTTCTCTAAACTTCCCGATCGAATGCCGGATCGTGCTTTTTGTGCTGAATTTTCAGGGATTTGATTCGTTTCAGCAGTTTGTCGTCGATCCGGTCCGGAGCTCCGTTCGGATTCAGATGGATGAATCCGATTTCGCTGAAGTGGTAACATTCCTGATTGTCCGCCGGCCAGCCGAAATAATAAGGGATGGGAACGCCCTTTTCCATCATGGTTTTCAGTTTGCTGAAATAGGTTTTGCTGATATCGCGGGGGAATGCGTTTTCCTCCCGGCAGATGCTTGCCGCCATGCCGATGACTTCTCCGAGAATTCCCAGAGTCCGCATGACCCGGACACATGAGAATGCGACATGCGATGTGCTGATATGGCGTCCGCCGAGGAAAAGATTTTTCACGTCGCGCGCATACAGACAGCGATACGGGACCTGAAAAGTCCGTCCGACTCCGCGATGGTACGCGCAGGAACGGAACGGTTCTCCGAAGAGTTCCTCGTTTTCCGGGTCCGGATAATGCAGATCAATGCTCCAGGTTCCGCCGCCGGTGCCGTCTTCCGGACGGTCCGTCCGTTCGATGTCATGCTGGGTCATGATGTAGTCGCCCACTACACGGTAGCTTTCCCGTTTGCCGCCGATCGCGGAGACCCAGACCAGCTCTTTGTTCGCCCATTCTTCCCGGCGTGCGGAATGATTCTTCAGATATGACCAGTTGGCAAAGATTGTCATATGCCCGTAATCGCGGATGTATTCCGCATCGTCCGCCTGGTCGCGGTACTGTCCCGACTCCCACTCCCAGTAGCCGCTGTCCAGATAGTAGACGCGTTTTTCGTCGAAAGGGATTCCCCAGTCGATATCGGGGAAGGGGGATGGATGTTCCGTTTTCCGGGATTTCCAGAGGACGGAATGTCCCATCACCTGATGCTTTTCCTCTTCCGGCGCAAGAGATTCGTTGAATTTTGCGCGTCCCTCTGTTCCGTACATGACCTCCGCTCCCGCCATGCGTGCAATGACGGCGTCGCCGGTACAGTCGGCGAAGAGTGTTCCGTGGAAGCGGGTTTCCCTGCCGGTCATCGTATTCCGGGAGATGACCGCCGTGATTCGCGACGGGTCAGACGCCGCCTTTTCAATTCCGATCACAGACTCGTTCAGAAGAACTTTGCAGCGGTCTTCCGAATGGAGCTTGAAGACATGTTCCTTGCGATAGTCTTCATACTCTTCGGCGGGTGCGATATAGGGTCCGCCGATGATAGGTCCGAATTCATCAAGTGTTCTGCCGAGATTCGGATAGCACTCTGTATGGGCGAGTCCGCCGAGAACCACGCGGATCTCCGAACTGTTGCAGCCTCCGAGAACCGGCCGGTCCTGAAGAAGAAGCACTTTTGAGCCTGTCCGGGTTGCGGCAAGAGCGGTGCAGATTCCGGCAACTCCGCCGCCGGCAACGATCAGATCATAATGAGCGGGGTCATCCTGACAGACAATTCCGCTTTTTTCCCTCCGGAAAACCTCCAGCTCCTTTCCTTCGCCGGGAGGAATTTCTTCCGGATCGGTTGTCAGGTAGAGGGCGTCGCAGCGGCCGTTGAATCCGCTCAGATCATGGAGGGCGATGTTCACGTCTCCGGCCTTTAAATCGGCGGAGCCTGCTTTCTGCCATGCCCATCTGCTGCCGTTTGTGCCCAGAATCCGCGGCAGGGGTTCGCCGTTGATTTTCACCTGGAAGATGCCCGCCGGAGTTCCGCGTTTCCAGACGGCAGTCCAGTCGCGGGTTCGCACCCAGACGATCCATTTTCCCGTTTCCGGAATCGAGCAGACCGTCTCCGCGTCCTTTACAGGAACGCCCATTCCGTGAGCCATCACATACGAGGACCCCATTTGGAGTATGGACCGGGTATCGACCACCCATCCGCCCAGAGAGCGGAAGGATTCCGCCTCAAGAAAAACAGACGCCATTTTTACACCTTTCCTGTTGGATTGTTATGAAAACTTCCGGGAAATTTTAGCCGCGCTTTCCCGGACCATTTCCCCGCAGCGGAGCAGAGTTCGGGAGTCGAGGCGCGATGCCGGTCCGCTGATCCAGATTGCAGCGACCGGATAACCCGTGTGATTTATGATAGGTGCGCCCGCACAGCGGATCTCTTCCAGCTCTTCGCCCCGGTCCAGAGAATAACCGTTTTTGCGGATCGTGTTCAGTTCGGTTTCAAATGAATTGCGGTCCGTGATGGTCTGTCCGGTGAATCTGGTGAACCGGATCCCGTCCACCAGGCGTTTCCGTTCTTCTTCGGGAAGATATGCCAGAATCGCTTTCGCAGGAGCCGCCGTGTGCAGAGGAAAATGGTGACCGATCCGCACTGAAACCTTGACCGCCTGCGAGGAGACGGCTTCTTCAATGACGATCCCTTCGTTTCCGTACAGAACGGCAAGAAGAACCGTTTCTCCGCTCCGGTCGCGCAGTTCCCTCATCGGTCCGATGGATTTTTCCGCAATGCCGTGCTCATCGACGGTCTTATAAGCGAGAGTGAGAAGTTTTCGTCCCAGCCGGTAACGGTCCCCCTCCTCGCGGACGATATAACCGAGTTCCGAAAGCGTCACAAGCATCCGATAGAGGCTGGCCGGAGGCAATTCCAGCGGAGACATCTCCGGCATCGTCAGTCCGTTTGGAGAGGCAGAGAGCAGTTCAAGGATCCGGATTCCCCGTTCCAATGCCGGAACCATGTACTTGTTCTTTTCGGAATCCCGTTTCATGAATTCATCCTTTCGTTTCTTTCATTTTCTATAAGATATCATATATAAAATACTATTTCAAGAATGAAATATATTTTTTCATGAAAATACGAAAGAAAAACTCCTCCTTTCCGTATTCCCTGTTTTGACAATGCTGATTCCGGATGTAATGTACTGCGCCGAATGGAATGATTTGTTCAAGGTAAAATCCACTGCATCTGTTTTCCTTTTGGCGGATGCATAATTCAGGAGAGACTGAAAGATGTGTGCAGAGAATTCGTTTCTGCCTCCCGGGGCAGTCGGGTTGATTCCGGACGAAATGTCGATTGCATCGGGCTTGCCGGAAAAAAACGTTGCTGGAGTTGATTCCGTTCAATATCCGGCGTGGTCTTTTTCCGGGGAAACGACAGGGGAATCTGTTGTCGGGACCGTTGCCGCTTTGCCCGGCGGATGCCGGGGGGTAAAGGTGGAAATCGTTATCGCTACGGACTTGAAATGCGGTTCGGAGCGGGAAGCGGTCTTCCGGGTTTATCTCTCGCAGAGGACCGGGAAAGCGGAACTTGCGCAGGAGGAAACAAATGGAATGCCGGTCCGGGTTCCGCTTGCCGCAAACGGAGAGAGCACTCGGACGATTGGACTGGAATCGTATTATGCAGCCGATGCGGAACTTCCGCTGAAAATTCGGATCGAACGTTGTTCCGGGGATCCCGCCGATACCTTTGCCGGACCGGTTTATCTGCTTTCTGTTCGGGTTCTGCCGGTTGAAACCGCGGATAAAACGTATGTCGTCCAGGATACGCCGGGATACAACTCCTGGCCGATGATTCAGGCAATCGGTGAAACGCTGGTTTGTGTTTACAGCCGGGGAAAAGGACACGATATCGGGGAAGGGTGCCGCGGAGTCTATGCAAGGACTTCTTCCGATGGGGGAAAATCATGGACTCCGGAAACGGTCGTTTCGAATCAGCCGGACTATGGTGAGGTCACCATCGGAAAGGGACTGGATGGCGATGGCGCGATGCTTCTCTGGGTCCGTTGCTGCGGCCCCGTGTGGCATCACGATCTCTATCGTTCCACGGATGGCGTAAACTTTTCCCGGATCGCAACTCCGGCACTGGATCCGATGCCCATGCAGATTACGGATATTTTTCCTATTCCTGAGGTCGGGCTCATGGCTCTCTGGTTTGCGGGAAATTACAGGGATGATGAATTGAATTCCTGGGGAACGCTGGTCAGCTGCGACAACGGCGCAACGTGGAAGCAGAATGTCATCGAATCGAAATTGCCGAAATCGGAATGGCCTACGGAGCCCTCTGCGGTTTATCTCGGGAATGGCAGAATTCTTGTCATCGCGAGAACCGAGTGTCCCGAGGAATCCACTGTCAGGGCTCAATTCCAGCTTGAATCCGCTGATTTCGGAAAAACATGGACCCGGTCACGCACCAATATCGGAGATGTCAATCTGTCCACTCCCTCTTTGATGCTTGATCCGGAAACGGGATTCCTTTCCAACTATTATTATCATCGCGGAACAGGCGTTCTCAAGAGACGTGTCACGACTCCGGAGCGGATTTGGGGAAATCCGCTCGCATGGCCTGATCCGGAACCGGTCGCCCTTGCGAGCGCGGTCTTCCTCGATGCCGGAAATGTTAACGTGACGGCTGTTCATTCCATGCATTTTGCCGCCTATTATTCCGGAAAGGCCCCCGATACCGCTGTCGTTGTATCTGCCATTCCCGCTCCGACTGCGTTGAAGTAAGCAGAATTCGGGAATGGAAAACCCCGACGGCGTGTTCCTTTTCGTCATCGGGGTGTTTTTTTATGTTTTGAGTTGTTGTTCGGGGGAGGCGAGTTCCGCGTCCGGCGGCCGGCTTGTTCAGCTGGACCGAAGCAGGTCACGGACCTGCACCGAGCCTGCGGTTCCTGCCTTGCCCCTGCGGGCGGCTATTGGCGCTTCGCGATTATTCCAAGTATTCTCGGAAGAGTTTTGCCGCGAGATCCAGTTCGCGTTCCGGATTTTTTGTCAGGAATTCCATGCCGATGTATCCGTGATACTTGTCGTCGGGAACGGCTTTGAAGAATGCTTTATAGTCGATGGCGCCATTCTTTGAGGGGAAAGCGCGTCCTTCCAGTCCGGCGACATGGAAATGGGCGATATATGGAAGTTTGTCTTCCAGGTTTTTCATGGGATCGCAGCCGCTTTTGCGCATGTGATAGATGTCGTACAGGATTTTGAAATCAGGACTGTTCAGCTGACGCGCCAGTTCGAATCCGAATTGTTCGGAATCCGCCTGATAATCCTTGTGATCCTCTCCGTTCAGCATTTCGAAGAGGAGTTTGACTCCGGAGCCTTGCATTTTTTCCAGAAGGGCACCGAATGCTTCCAGACAGTTTCCGAATCCTTCCTCGTAACTCATTCCGCAGGCGTTGCCGCTGAAAACGATGATGTAGGGAATACGGTTTCGGATCGCCTGTTCGGTCAAGGAGAGGATTTCCGAGGTGAGTGTTTCGCGGTTTTCCTTGCGGTTGAATCCGTCTGTCATTCCCGGACCGGAAATGTTGACGATTTCGAGTCCGGCATTCAAGGCGTCGCTCTGACGTTCCGGCGCAACCATTTCGGCACCGTCGTATCCCATTTTTCTGAGGTTCCGGTAGAAGGATGCGGGATCGTTTCCCGCCGGAAAGAAGCACCAGTCCGGTGCGCTCAGTTTCAACTGTTTCATCAGAAGTTCTCCCAGTTTACGATCATTCCCATGATTTGATTGCGCTCTTCGCAGCAGATTCGATAAATTTCTTCCGGATGATCCGGCCGGAAGCGATGGGTTACCATGCCGTCCACAACGATTCGCCGATCCAGACACATCTGGAAGAAAAGCGGAGCGATGATATCCTCGTTCCATTCCGGGGTATCCTGCGGATCATGTGCGCCGACAATCGTCAGTCCACGGGTGATGACTTCGCCGCAGAGACGCTGTTCCTCCGGTGTTCCCGTATCGGTCATCAGCACGAGCTTGCCGAACTTCCCGACCGCCTTCAGTGCACTTTGGAATACGGACGCAGAGCCGGTTGATTCGACCACAACATCGGGCAGCCGGCCTCCGCACAGATCGGTCAGTTCCGCATAGACTTCCTCCCCGACCGGTTTTGCGATCGTGATGAAATTCCCCGCATTCCGGAAGAAGCGAAGGCGGTCCGCAACCGGATCAATCACAATGACTTTCGCCGTTCCGGAGGCATACGCCCAGCGGGCGGAGAACTGTCCGATCAATCCAGCGCCGACAACTGCGACGGAATCTCCGAGCTTGTATTTGGCAACATGCGCTCCCATTGCCGTGATTTTGGCAAACGCAAACCAGAGGGAGTTTTCAAAGGAGATTCCTTCCGGAATCCGATGGCATTGATGCACTGGAACAATGGAAAGTGTGGCATGGGATCCGCGCGTAATCACCCGGTCTCCGACCTTTACTTTCGTCACCCCGGGACCAATCGCTTCCACATAGCCCGCGGCGGAATATCCGGGAATGAACGGATATTTCACCCAGTTGTCCCAATGATTTCCCGCCGTAAACGCGCGGCGGAACACGATCCCCTCCGTTCCAGGACTGATCATACTCATCACGGTCCTTACGGCGACCTCGTTCTCCCCGGGGACTCCCGGTTCGAAGGTCTGCAATTCCACCGCGTTTTTCCCTGTGAACGCGAATCTTTTTTCTTTCGCCATGCGGCGCCTCCTTTTTTGGGATTACGTTTAATAATTTGTTATACTCGAATGAAAGGAGTGAGTGCAAATTCCATTTTTCATTCGGCGTTTCTCTGATTTTCTTTCTGAAACTTAGTGATAATATATTGCAATAATCACTTCAGTCAATATAGTATGACATACCAATAATTCCTGAAGATATGGATAAAATGACTATGATGCAATTCAGACTGTATTACGAGCCCGAAATAGAACCGGCGGGACAATTCCGGATTCATTCGCTGGGACTTCATGAACGGATGCCGCCGCAGCTTCTCCGTTTTACGACGGAAGGTTCCCGGATTCTTCTGATGTTTTTTCATACCAGGGCATTTTTCAATTCCGGAGAGAAAGACGAATGCGAGTGCGGAAAACAGTTTATCATCTGGTCGCCGGAACGTGTCCGCATGTACGGGAATCCCGGAGAAGCGTGGGATCATTCCTGGATGGTGGCGGAAGGGCCTGCGCTGGAGCGTGCTCTTGCGGTGCACCGTCTTTCTCTGAATCATCCGGTGGATGCCAATGCGGAGGCGGTTTTTGAGCATTATCTCTCCTGTCTGCTGGACGAACTCGGCTCCCAGCAGAAGCAGGATGAGTATGTACTGGAGCATCTGACGGATCTTTTCCTTTACGAACTCGGGCGTTTGATCCGGACTTCCGGGCGACGGATTCCGGAACCGGTTGCGCAGGCGGAGGAGTTTATGTGGAAGAATCTGAACAGACCGCTGGATCTTGCGGAGATCGCCGCATCTGTTTCGCTGTCTGTTTCCCGTTTTACGGCTCTGTTCCGGGAGTATCATGGGGAGTCGCCGATGCGCTATCTTACCGGAAAGCGGATGACTCTCGCGGCGGAAATGCTGAAGTATCACAATACCTCGTGCAAGCAGATCGCGGCGGCGACCGGATATTCCGATCAGCTTCATTTTTCACGCCGTTTCCGTCAGTTCTGGGGAGTCTCCCCGACGGAATACCGGGAGTCCTCCGGAAACGTGAAATAACGGATTTCCGCGAAACAGGGGGATGGCGCCTTTGCCGTCGAAGTGCGGGAAATGGTTCAGTCAATATGGAAGCGGACTGTGAATACGGTTCCCTTGCCGGGTGTGCTCTTCAGTTCAATCGTTCCGCCGTGCGCTTTTACGATGGAATGGACAAGAGCCAGGCCGAGTCCGTTGCCGGGGAGCGATCGGCTGGAGTCGCTGCGGAAAAAGCGTTCGAATACATGCGGCTGATCCTCCGGAAGAATTCCGCAGCCGGTATCGGCGACAATGATTTCGGCAAAGGCGTCCTTTTTCCGGAATCGGAGTTCGATTGTTCCGTGCGGGGGAGTGAATTTCAAGGCATTTTCCAGAAGATTCGCCGTCATGCGCTGGATTTTCAGCTTGTCTCCGTGGAAGATTGCTGAATCTTCTCCGGCAAGGAAACGGAAGTTGATTTCTTTTTCTTCCGCGAGAGGGAGCAGAAGTTCGTGTGCTTCGCGCAGGAGCGGGACCAGATCGAAGGTATCGTGCTTCAGGGTGTCGGGAGCCGAGTAAAGACGTGAAATCTCAAGCATGGTGTTGATCATGTCGATCATGCGGGAACATTCTTCGGCGACAATGCAGCAGGTGTCGCGATAGGATTGTTCGGGTTTTCGTGCGCTCAGCGCGACTTCGACCGTTCCGGCAACCCGGGTCAGCGGGGTCCGCAGATCGTGGGCGATGTTGTCCGTGACCATGACAAGTTCGGCCATCAGTTTTTCCGTATTGGAATTCATCTGATTGAACATTCGCACCAGTTCCTCGACTTCCAGCCCTTCTCTGCCGACCGCCACGCGATGGCTGAAATTCCCCGCAAGGATATGATGCGTTGCATCTGTGACACGTTCAATTCCAGCCAGAAGCCGGCGGGAAATGAACCAGCCGCAGAAGGCGGAAACTGCGAGAATCGCGGCAAACACGGTCCAGAAAATCCAGGAGTAATCCTCCAGTTTCGACTCAAAAGGACGCAAATTCACCCCGATTTCCAGCACATCCCCGGAAAAAAAACAGATACGCAGAAAGCGGAATCCTTTCCAGGTCAGGAACTGAGCTCCGACTTTTGCAGGAAATTCCGCCTGGAAGCGCGAATCGGCATTCTCCAGCCCCGGAGGAATTTCTGTTTGAAGAAAGGTGGTTCCGTCGGGATTCAGAAAACGGAAATAGAGGTTGTCCTTGCCTGCCCGATAGATTTTCCGGTCGATCGTCTGGAAGATTTCCCTGCGGTTCCGGCTGGGCAGCAGCCGCCGACGCTGAAGCGCCCGTTCAGGAAAATACCTGATTTCATACAGCTGGTTTCCGCAGACCGTTACCATGAAATACTGGTCCATGTTTTTCCCGGGACGGAACAGCATCAGGATCCGGTCGTCGGGATAAACCGCATTTATGCGTTCGCGCGCCTTTACGGGAAGGCTCTCTTCCGGAACCCGTCTCCCCACAGAGGAGGAGCGTCCCCAGAAATATTCGTAAACGACATCGTCCGCCATGGTGTTCAGCACGCCGTCGGCAATGGCAAGCATGTTCGTGTACATGAAGTAATAGACGATCAGGAATCCGGTTGCCGCAAAAAAGACTAAGAGCGCGGAAAACATCAGCGCCGCCTTGAATTTGAGTGTGCGGAACAGAGGAAACTTATTCGAGAACATATCCGACTCCGCGGATGGTGTGGATCAGTTCCCGTTCGAATGGTTTGTCGATCTTGTCGCGCAGACGGTACATCCGGGCCTCCACGATATTGCTCTGCGGGTCGAAATTGTATTCCCATACATGTTCCATGATCATGGTTTTGGAAACCACGCGTCCGGTGTTGCGCATCAGGTATTCCAGCAGGGCGAATTCGCGGGGCTGAAGGTCAATCCGGATGCCTGCGCGAGTCACTTTCCGGCTGAGAAGATCTATGGAGAGATCCGCCACCGTGAGCACGGTCGGCTCTGAAAACGGCGCACTGCGGCGCAGCTGCGCCTGAATCCGTGCAAGAAGTTCCGTGAAGGAAAAAGGTTTGACCAGATAATCGTCTCCGCCTGCGCGCAGGCCGTGCACTTTGTCGTCCACGGAGCCTCGGGCGCTCAGTACGATCACGGGAATGCCGATCCGTGCCGCACGCATTTCCTCAATCACGGAAATACCGTCCCGTTTCGGAAGCATGATATCTATCACGGCAAGATCGAATTGCTCGGTCTTCGCCTTGAATAGTCCTTCCTCTCCATCAGACGCATGACAGATGGAAAATCCAGCCTGCTGAAGCCCCTGAAGAATGAAATCCGCCGTCAATTTGTCATCTTCCACCAACAGAATTCTCATTGCACAAAACCTCATTGCGACAGTTAAGATATCATAATTATTCTAAAATTCAAACTTCAAAGCCGGAAACTTTGTTTCCGGAGTATAAAAAAACGGAGAGAGCGGGGAGCTTTTGCTGATTCCTCTCTTGCGGTCAGCGAATCAGGAGACCTGAGGCATCGGCGGAAATTTTCACGGTGCCGCCGTTCTTCAGCTTGCCGAAGAGAATGTCATCGACGATTTTTGCCGTGATGGCATCGCGGATAAGGCGTTCCATCGGTCGTGCTCCGAGCTTTTCATTGAACCCGTTTTCGGCGAGCCAGTCGGTGGCTTTTTCATCCACGGACAGTTTGACTTTTTTCTCGCGGAGAGCATCGCCGGCTTCCCGGAGGAATTTGCCGACAATCAGGCGGATCGACTCGCGGGAGAGCGGGTTGAAATGCACGATTCCGTCGAGACGGTTCCGGAATTCGGGCGAAAAGTGTTTTTTTACCGCCGTATCGACACGGGAGGAGGTATCCGACGCGGGTGCGAATCCGATCGCATGTTCCGAGAGGGATTTTGCTCCGACATTCGAAGTCATGATGACGATTACATTGCGGAAATCCGCTTTGCGCCCGGAATTGTCCGTCATGGCGCCGTAGTCCATGATCTGGAGCATCAGGTCATAAATTTTCGCATGCGCCTTTTCCATTTCATCGAGGAGCAGGACGCAGTGGGGTTTGCGGAGAATCTGCTCCGTGAGCAGTCCTCCCTGCTCGAATCCGACGTATCCCGGCGAGGATCCGATCAGTTTTGAGATCGCATACTCTTCGGCGTATTCGCTCATGTCGAAACGAACCAGTTCGATTCCGAGCGACTCCGCCAGGCGCCGTGCAAGTTCGGTTTTCCCGACACCCGTCGGTCCCGCAAAAAGGAAAGAGCCCACCGGCTTGTTCCGGTTGCCGAGTCCGGCTCTGGAAATCTTGATCGCCTGGACGACCGCCCGGATGGCGTGGTCCTGTCCGATGACCGTGCGGCGGAGCGCTTCTTCCAGCGCCTTGAGCCGGGATGCGTCGTCGCCGGAAACCTGAGTCGGCGGCAGGCCGAACATTTCCACGGCCAGGGACTCCACGTAGTCCGATGTGATCCTTTTCTGAGGGGAGGGCAGCATGGAATTCGCCGCGCCGGCCTCATCCATCAGATCAATTGCCTTGTCGGGCATGAAGCGGTCGAAAATATGGCGGGACGCAAGTTCCACCGCCCGGTTCAGCGCTTTTTTCTCGTATTTGACGCCGTAATGTTTTTCATAGACGGGTGCGATTCCCTCCAGGATCTTCAGCGTGTCTTCCGGAGAGGGTTCCGGCACGTCGATTTTCAGGAAGCGGCGCGAAAACGCCTTGTCTTTCAGAATGTGATTGCGATACTCCTCATGCGTGGTTGCACCGATGCAGCGCAGGGAGCCGTTGTTCAGGGAAGGTTTGAGAATATTCGAAGCATCCAGCGATCCGGCACCGACCGATCCGGCGCCGATCACGGTATGGATTTCGTCGATGAACAGAACGGCGTCCGGGATCTGCGAAAGCTCCTTGACGAGCTGTTTCAGACGTTCTTCGAATTGTCCGCGGAACTTTGTTCCGGCGGTCAGCGCCCCCATATCAAGGGCGAAAATTTTCATATTGCGGAATTTCGGAGGCACTTTTTTCTTCGCGATCCGGACGGCGAGTCCCTCCACGATCGCAGTTTTTCCGACACCCGGTTCTCCCGCCAGAAGCGGATTGTTCTTTTTCCGCCGGGAAAGCGTGCGCAGAATCGAATGGAGTTCCTTTTCGCGCCCTACAATGAAGTCGATTTTTCCCTCTTTCGCCATGCGATTGAGATCGACCGCATAAAGTTCCAGTGCGGAATTCTTTGCGAAATCCGGTTCATCCTCTCCCTCCTTCAGTTCCGGATGCGTGACATCCGTCACATAGTCGATCACTCCCTCATAGTAGATGTCCTGCTCGTGGAGCAAATAGACCGCGTACGACTGCTCTTCGGAAAACAGCGCCACCATGATATCAGAAATCTCAAGACAATCCCTGCCGGAGGAGAGCACCTGCTGTTCCGCATGGGAAAAAATCCGCATCACGGAAAGCGAGAAGGAGACTTCATCGACTTCCGTTTTTTCGACTCGTTCCTCGAAAAAGCGATTCAGTTCCCGGCGAATGTATTCCATATCGGCTCCGAGCACACGGAGCATCTCCGACATCGCAGGCACGCCGCAGAGATACAGAAGCACATGCTCCGGCAGCATGTATTCATGCGACATCTCTTTGGCAAGAGTCCGGAGCCCCTGCAGAAAATCGGCACATTCTCTGGAAATGTTCATACTCATGTTCAGTCTTCTTCCATGGTGCAGCGGAGCGGGTATCCGGCGTCGCCCGCCAGTTTGCTTACCTGCGCCACTTTTGTTTCCGCGATCTCATAGGTATATATTCCGCAAACGGCAGAGCCGTTGTTGTGCACGCTCAGCATGATGCTCTCCGCATCCCCCGGGCTCTTGTGAAAGACGTTTTTCAGAACTGCCACCACAAAATCCATCGGCGTATAGTCATCATTTAAAAGAATCACCTTGAACATCGGGGGTTCCGCAAAAGAGACCATTGATTCGGAATCGTCTTCGTAGCGTTCCCTGGTTGCACCCATCACACCATCTCCCGGTAAAATTAAGGACCGGAACCATTTCCGGTCCGGCTCTACTAATATCACGGGAAGGGCTCTTTTACAACGCGATTCGGAAAAATATCACTTGAATTTCTTCCGGAATTTCCCGGCAGAGCGCTTCCGGACTCAGCGGAAGCGTACTTCTGCTGCCGCGGCAGTCGTTCTGGAATCCGATCCGATTTCGATCCGCCAGCTTCCCGGCTGAAGACATTGCGATCCGTCCTCGAAGGTCAGAAGGAAGGAGTCCGGTTCCACCGCCAGCTCGACTTTCTGCGACTCCCCGGGCTGCAGAGCGATCCGTTTCACCGCCGCAAGCTGTTTCAACGGAGTCCGGGTCGGCGGACGGATTGCCGAAACATAAAGCTGAACCACCGTTTCGCCTGCGCGTGTCCCGGTATTTCGGACAAGGAACTCCGCAGTTACTCCTTTCCCGACAGGGAGCTCTGCCGGAACGGCAAGTCCGCAATATTCAAACGACGTATAACTCAAGCCGAATCCGAAGGGATGCAGAACGTCTCCGTCGAAGAAGCGGTAGGTACGCCCCTGCATTGCATAGTCCTCAAACGGCGGCAGATCGTCCGCACTCCGGTAGAACGTTACGGGAAGATGCCCGGAAGGATTGACCTTTCCCGAAAGCACGTTTCCCAATGCCGTTCCGCCTTCCGCACCGGGATAGAAACATTGAATGACAGCATCTGCCAGTTCTTCGGGAAGCGCCAGCGCACTGCCGGAAACAGAAATCAGAATCACAGGTTTGCCGAGTGCGGCAATCTTTCCCAGCAGAAGTTTCTGAAGTCCGGGCAGTTCCAGATCGGTCTTGTCTCCGGCAAATTCGGAATTGAACGCGTCTCCGGCTTCGCCTTCGATCTGCGGATTCAGCCCCAGGCAGAGAATGGAGAGCTCCGCCCGTTCGGCGGCGCCGACCGCTTCGGCGATCCGGTCCTGTTCCTCGGCACATCCCTCGGTTTTCGGTGAAACCGGCTCGCATCCGCGCGCATAGATCACACGGCATGTTCCGGGAGCTTCCGCCAGAATTCCTTCCAGAAGCGTCACGGTGCGGGTCGGCGTTCCGAAATAATTTCCCATGAGAACTTCCCGTGAGTCCGCATTCGGGCCGATCACCGCAACGGATTTGAGCTTGGAAAAGTCCAGCGGCAGAATTCCGTTCGCATTTTTGAGAAGGATAACGCTTCTGCGCGCCGCCTCCAGCGCCAGCGCCCGGTGTTCATCGCATTCGATGACGTCGCAGGACGGAGCTTCCGCTGGCGGATCGAAAAAGCCCAGACGGAACTTGAGGCGCAGCTGATTCCTGATCGCGCGGTCAAGTTCCGATTCCGGAATCAATCCCCGTTTCCATGCCTCCCGAACGCCCTCTTCCCAGTCGGTAATCACATCCACTCCGTTTTTGAGTTCTTCCGCGACTGCGGAAGGATAATCGGAGAAGCGTTTGTGTTCCCGCACCAGAGCTTCTCCCGCTCCGGCATCCGTGACGACGGCGCCGATGAATCCCCATTCCTTCCGCAGAATTCCATTCAGGAGTCCGGCATTCACGCTGCACGGAGTCCCGTTCAGCGCATTGTAGGCGCTCATCACCGACTGCGCTCCCGCCTTGATGCAGGCATGAAACGCCGGCAGATAGGTCTCCCGGAGATCCTTTTCTGTGACACGGGAATTGAATTTCAGACGGTTCTTTTCCGGTCCGGAATGAGCTGCAAAATGTTTCGGAGCCGTCGCAGCTTTCAGATGATCCGGATCAGACCCCTGAACTCCGCGCACGAAAGCCGCACCCATCCGTCCGGTGAGATACGGGCATTCCCCGTAGGTTTCCTGTCCTCTGCCCCAGCGTGGATCACGGAAGATGTTCACGTTCGGCGACCAGTAGGTCAACCCCTTGTAGGTGCCGAAATCTCCGTGTTTGACGGAATCGGCATGGCGTGCGCGCCCCTCCAGGGCAATGACCTCTCCCATCTTCCCGACCAGTTCGGGGGAAAAGGTCGCCGCCATGGCGATTGCCTGCGGGAAAACGGTTGCCGTACCGCTGCGCGCCAGTCCATGCAGTGCCTCGTTCCACCAGACATAGGGAGGAATGCCGAGTCGCGGCACGCCTTCATTGCGGTAATTGAGAAAACCGAGTTTTTCATCCACGGTCAATTCCGCCAGCAGGGCGTCGATTCGCTCTTCCAGCGGAACTTCCGGATTTCTGAATTTTTCCATATTCCATCCTGCTCCTTATTCCGGACTTTATCAGCAAAAAAAGAGCCGGCACCGTTTCCGGCCCGGCTCTACCAATATCACGGGAAAGGCTTTTTTACAACAGAAAAACGGAAAAGATCACTTGAAATTTTTCAGGTAATCCTGAATGATCGCCGCCATGTTGTTGCGTTCGATCTTGATGACTTTCGATTCACGCTCGTAACTTTCCGGGGAATCGGAAGCATGAGCGGTATTGACCATGACATCCTGACCGAATTCGCGGCGAATGGTGCCATCCGGAGCTTTGGTCGGATCGGTGGGGCCGAGAACCGTGCGGATTTTGGAAATGGCGTCGGACCCTTCGTAGATCAGGATCATGCACTTCACTTTGCCGGGAGCGTTCAGTTCCTCGGGAGGGCAGCTGTCGGGACGGACACCGGACATGAACTCGACGATCCGGTTGAACTGATCGTCCGCAAATGCAAGCCCGACGGATTTTTCCAGCATGGCGTCGCATTCGTCTCCCATCACGATCTTGTACTGGTTTTCCAGGAGTTCCTTTGCCTTCTTTCCGATCACCGGTGCAAGTTTTTTGCGGAGCGCCTGCTTGACCGGTCCGTAGAATTCGAGCGCTTCGGCAACGGACATCTGATAGATTTTGCATCCGACGATCCGCAGACAGGTACGGCTGAACATGTCGATGATGTTGCCGGGTTTCATGCTCGGACGGCGCCAGTTGTCCGGCTTGATGATGACAAGCGTTCTCTCTCTGCCGTGTTCGTCCTCGTTGCGGACGATGTTGTCCACGATGTTGTCCTCATGCTCAATGAAGTCGGCGATGATTTTCAGGCGCTCAAGACATCCTTCCAGGTGGGGCGGAGTAAAGACCGCCGGTTCAAAGTAGAGCAGGGAGCCGTCGCGGTTGAAGACCAGATTGCAGTAGGTGTCGCGGATCGTATCGCCGTAAATATTTTCATGGCGGTTCTTGCTGCTGGGAAGCTGTCCGACTACATGATAAAGTTTTTCACAGGCGTTCTCTCCGCGGAAGAGCAGAAGCATCAGCCGTTCGCGTCGGCCGTCGTTCAGCGGAGAAAAATTATCCAGGACGTAATCGGAAAGGATTTTTGCCGCGAATTCGTCACGCGATCCTACACGCCGTTTCAATGAATCCGCATACGCCTCGGCGAATGCCTTGTCCGGTGTAATCATTCTCGCTGCGACGAGCTCCAGATCCGTTCTCGACAACAGTCTCGCGATAATTCCCCCGGTACGCGATTTCTTCAACGAATACGGTGTGATCAGCACATAGGAAAGTTCCACTGCCATGATTTTCTTTGCTCCCTCTTTCTTCTGTTTGCCCGTTCTCCTTTGCCTGCCGGTCCGTTTTTCAATTCGGAAAACAGCAGATAAATAAAATACCACCGATTTCTAATTTTATCAATCGCTTTCCATTTTTTTCCAACTATATTTTTCAAGATTTCTTGACGGCCGGGCAATTTTGTGCTATACTTTCCTTAATTCAAGAGTTCTGCAATTAAGGAAACGGCGTGATACTATGAGCGGTAAAAATATTCTTGTCACCGGCGGAAGCGGTTTTCTCGGCTCCCATCTCTGCGAGCGGCTTCTGAAGGACGGAAACGATGTCATCTGTGTTGACAATCTTTTCACAGGAAACAAGCGGAATATTTATCATCTGATGGACAACCGTCATTTTGAGTTTATCCGCCATGATATCACCTTTCCCCTCTATCTGGAAGTCGATGAGATTTACAATCTGGCATGTCCCGCGTCTCCGGTCCACTATCAGAAGGATCCCGTTCAGACGGTTAAAACCTGTGTGCATGGAGCGATCAACATGCTCGGCCTTGCCAAACGGGTCAATGCGAAAATTCTTCAGGCGTCGACTTCCGAGGTTTATGGGGATCCCTATGTCCATCCCCAGGTCGAAGAATACTGGGGCAATGTGAATCCCATCGGGGAACGTGCCTGCTATGACGAGGGAAAACGTGCCGCGGAAACACTCTTTTCCTCCTATTACAGACAATGCCGTCTCCGCATAAAAATAGTACGCATTTTCAATACATACGGTCCTAATATGCATCCGAACGACGGACGGGTCGTCAGCAACTTCATTGTGCAGGCTCTCAGAGGGGAAGACATAACAATCTACGGCGACGGCACCCAGACCCGCAGCTTTTGCTACTGCACGGATTTGATTGATGCCATGGTCCGCATGATGGCCTCTCCAGACCATGTTACCGGACCGGTCAATATCGGCAACCCCGGTGAATTCACCATGCTCCAGCTTGCTGAACTTGTCAGGAAAATAACAAATTCCAGTTCGAAAATTGTCTTCCGTCCCCTTCCGGCGGATGATCCGAAGCAGCGCCGTCCCGACATCTCCAAAGCAAAGGAACTCCTTCACTGGCAGCCGACCACACAGCTCGAAGAAGGACTGAAGTACACAATCGATTATTTTGACCGTCTGCTCCGGGAAGCATAAAGATCAACGATCCGCGTATCCCGTCAATTGGTCCGGCGGATCGGTACCAGCCGTCCGTTGTTCTTATAGTAACGGGCGCCCCGCGGACCCAGATAAATTTTTTCTTTCTCCGTGGTGGTTCCGGATGAGGATTCCGGATTCTGGATGTAGGAACGCATCGGTCCCTGCGTCGGCCTCAGCTGGAGGGACCCGGAAAAATTGCCTTCCTGCACCTTCTTCTGGAATTCCAGGTATGCTTCCGCTTTCTGGCTGTCCGTGGAAGCCCGATCCATCTCCCGGACGAATTCCTCGCAAAGAGCGGAAAACCGTTTCGCTTCCGCCGATGGGTTCCGGGTAATGTGAAATACGGTCAGCCAGCGGCGGACTCCATCCATCTGCTGTTCCGCCATCCGGGCGATTGCGGCAGCATTGCCGTTTGTTTCCGGCGATGCGGGGGCTTTCTCCTTTGTTTTCTCCTTCGACGGCTTCTTCGCCTGTTTTTTCTTTTCCTCCAGCAGTTTGAGAATTCTTGTGCGGCGGCTTTCACTCAGGCGGTTCATCAGGTCATCCGGGATCTCTTCCAGCGGAATTATTTCGACTCCGGAAGGCAGAATGATTTCCAATCCGTCAATCTCCGCTTTGCCGATTCCGGCATTTCTGTACTCTTTGCCGCTCTTCGTGGTGAAGTCGAACGCTGATGCGGATAGGAATGTCGTCAGCATCAAAAAAAGAAACACGGCTTTTTTCATAGGATTCTCCGTTTTTTCTCTCTCATTTGAAAATATAACATGAAAGAGAAGAAAAACAATCTTTGTTTCTCAGGACTTGCCGTTTCCGGCCGGCAACGGCAATCCGGACGCCGGAAACGAAAAAAGAACCATTGCCTTTTCCCGTTTCCGGATGTAAATTACGAAGATTGATTCAGGAGAAGAAAAGAATGAATGGCGATATTGTAATACGAGGTGCGTCCGAGCACAATCTGAAGAATATCAATGTCAAAATTCCGCGGAACACGCTGACGGTGATTACCGGCTTGAGCGGATCGGGAAAATCCTCTCTTGCGTTTGATACGCTTTATGCGGAAGGGCAGCGGCGGTATGTGGAAAGTTTATCCGCTTATGCGCGGCAGTTTTTAGACCGGATGCAGAAGCCGAAGGTGGAACATATTGAGGGCCTTTCCCCGGCGATTGCGATTGAACAGCGTTCCGCAGGGTCGAATCCGCGGTCCACGGTTGCCACGGTGACGGAAATTTACGACTATCTCCGTCTGCTGTATGCGCATACGGGGATCCCGCATTGTCCGAAATGCGGCCGCGAGCTTGCGGCGCAGTCGGCGCAGGCAATCTGCGAGAAGCTGCTTGCGCTGCCGGGCGGACAGAAAATGATGATTCTCGCTCCCTATGTCACGGGGCGGAAGGGGGAACACCGGGATGTCCTTGATAAAATCCGCCGCGACGGCTTTATCCGGGCGCGAATCGACGGTGTTGTTACGGAACTTTCCGATGATATGAAGCCGCTTGGCAAAAATCTCCGTCATGAGATTGATGCTGTTGTAGATCGTCTTGTCACGGGTTCGCTGGAGCGTTCGCGTCTGAACGATTCCGTGGAGACCGCTCTTTCCTGCGGCGGCGGAGAGCTGATCGTCATGCTGGAAACCCTTTCCGGCGACGGCAAGCGGATCTGGACCGAGGAACGCATCAGCGAAAAGCTCGCCTGTGTGGACTGCGGCATCAGTTTCGGCAAAATGGAGCCGCGCAATTTCTCGTTCAACAGTCCTTACGGCGCCTGTCCGCACTGCAACGGACTCGGCACCATGCTTATGATGGATCCGGCTCTTGCAGTCAACGAATCTCTTTCCATCCGCAAGGGAGCGATTCCGGGCTGGCGGCGCGGACCGCGCCATCTGATCATGTTTTACAACCATCTTCTGAAGTGCATTGCCGCGCATGTGAACATGCCGGATATGACGACGGTTCCCTTCGGGAAGCTTCCGGAACATGTCCGTAAACTTCTTCTCTACGGCAGCGGCGATGAACCCATCGACTTCAGCTACTACATGCGCGGCAAGCGCTACAACATGGTCAAACCGTTTGAAGGGATTCTGGCAAACATGCAGAGACGGCAGGCGGAATCCGAAAGCGATGCCGTCCGGGAGCGTCTGAAGGAATACATGACTCAGCGGGAATGTCCGGTCTGTCACGGGGCCCGTCTCAAGCCGGAGAGTCTTGCCGTAACGGTCGGCGGACTCGGAATCAACCAGTTCAACGCGCTTTCCGTGGAGAACGCTCTGGCGTTCATCCGGAACCTGAAGCTGGATGCGGAGCGCAGCGCGATTGCTCGCGACATTGTCAAGGAAATTCAGTCCCGCCTGACCTTTCTGGTCGATGTGGGGCTGCCCTATCTGACTCTGAACCGCGAGAGCGGGACGCTTTCCGGCGGAGAAGCGCAGCGGATCCGTCTGGCGACTCAGCTCGGCTGCGGGCTGGTCGGAGTGCTCTACATTCTCGACGAACCCAGCATCGGACTCCATCAGCGGGACAATGACAAGCTTCTTGCGACCCTGAAACGGCTGCGCAATCTCGGCAATACGGTCATTGTTGTAGAGCATGACATGGATACGATCCGTGCGGCGGACTGTGTGCTCGATCTCGGTCCGCGTGCCGGGGTCCATGGAGGTGAACTGGTCGCGATCGGTTCGCCGGAGGAGGTCGCGAAAAACCGGGAATCGCTTACCGGCAAGTATCTCTGCGGCGATCGGAAGATCCAGATCCCGGCGGAACGGAAAAAAGGTACCGGGGAAATCCTTCGCCTGGAAGGTGTTACACATCACAATCTGAAAAATATCACCGTGGATTTTCCTCTTGGCACCTTCCTCTGCGTGACAGGAGTCTCCGGATCCGGGAAGAGCAGTCTGGTCAACGGGGTGCTGCGCGCCGTGCTCGAACAGCATTTCAAGATGGCGGATGCCGGTGTTCCCGGCCCCTACAAAGCGGTCAGGGGGCTGGAATATATTGACAAGGCAATTGTGATCGACCAGAGTCCCATCGGGCGCACCCCGCGTTCGAATCCCGCGACCTACACGGAAGCGTTCGGCACGATCCGCAATCTGTTCGCCTCTCTGCCCGATTCCAAGGTGCGCGGGTTTGGTCCCGGGCGCTTCAGCTTCAATGTCAAGGGCGGCCGCTGCGAAGAGTGCCAGGGCGATGGCATCAAGAAGATCGAAATGCAGTTCCTGCCGGATGTTTACGTCACCTGTTCCGCCTGTCACGGTCAGCGTTTCAACAAGGAAACACTGAGTGTCCAGTACAAGAAGCGCAGTATTGCCGATGTTCTGGAAATGACGGTCGATGAAGCCGTTGATTTCTTTTCCGCGATTCCCGCGCTCCACCGCAAGCTCAAGACGCTTCAGGAGGTCGGACTCGGCTACATTACGCTCGGTCAGCCTGCGACCACGCTTTCCGGAGGCGAGGCTCAGCGCGTAAAGCTCGCCACGGAACTCGCAAAAACGCCGCGCGGACATACCGTCTACATTCTTGACGAGCCGACTACGGGTCTTCATCTGGAGGACATCAGGCAACTGCTGGATGTGCTGATGCGTCTGCGCGACAAGGGCAGTACAATCATCGTGATCGAACACAATCTCGACGTCATCAAGATGGCGGATTACATTATTGACATCGGTCCTGAAGGCGGCGATGCCGGCGGAAGGATCATTGCCAGAGGCACACCGGAGGAGATCATAAAGGTCAAGGCCTCTCATACGGGGCGCTATCTGAAGGAGATACTGGAAAAGGATCTCTGATTCCGGAACGGAGAGTTTCCGCCTCTGACGGAAAATATAAAAGGCAGACAGACGGTGAATTCGCCTGTCTGCCTTTTTGCCGAGCGCTTCGGCAGTTCCGGCGCCGGTCAGCCTTTGACGCCTCCGAGCATGATGCCTTTGACCAGCTGTTTCTGCATGAAGATGAACAGAATGATCATCGGGATCACGCTCATGGCGACTGCCGCCATAAGAAGGTTTGTCTGCTGGCCCTGGGAGGAGTCGAACGCCATCATGCCGATCGGCAGAGTATAGCGTTCGGGAGTTTTCATCATGACCAGCGGCCAGAACATGCTGTTGTAGTTGCCGATGAATGTAAAGATCGTCAGGGTGACGAGAGCGGGACGCGAGAGGGGAAGGATTACGGTCCAGTAAAGCTGCCACTTGCTTGCGCCGTCGATTTCCGCGGCTTCGTCGAGGGAGTGGGGGATGTTCATCATGAACTGACGCATCAGAAAGGTTCCGAAGGCGGAGAAAGCCGCGGGCAGAATCAGTCCGGCGTAGGTGTCGACGAGTCCGAGATAGATCATGTTCTGATAGTTCGGGATCATCATGACCAGTCCGGGGAGCATCATGGTTGCGAGATACATGAGGAATACGGTATCGCGTCCCTTCCATTTCAGGCGAGCGAAGCTGAACGCGGCAAGACTGCTGGTGAAAACCTGAAGGAAGGTCACCCAGAATGCGACAAAAATACTGTTCCAGTACCATCTGCCGAACATGATTCCTTTCATAGTGAAGACTTCTTTGTAGTTGCTCCACTGGAAGACTTGCGGGAGCCAGGAGTCCAGTCCGATTTCATCAAGGCGCTTCAAGCTGGCGAGGATCATCCAGGTGAAGGGCAGAACAAGGGAGGTCGCCACCAGCGCGAGAACGACATGGAGAACGACAAGTCTCACACCTCTGTTGAACATGGTAAGTTCTTTTGCCATTTTATATCCTTTCTTCTCAGTCGTTGGTGTATTTGTTTCCGAATTTCCAGTTGAAGATCGTGACGCACAGCACCATTGCAAAGAGGGTCCAGGCGACCGCCGAGGCGTAACCGAGACGCCCCGTTCCGAAACCTTCCGTATAGATATAATACGCAAGAGTCGTAGTCGATCCGGCCGGTCCGCCCTTCGTCATGACTCGCGCCATTTCGAATCCGCCTTGAAGTCCGCCCATGATCGACATGACGAGAATGAAGAACGTCACGTTGGAGAGCTGCGGCCAGGTCACGTTCCAGAAACGCTGAACCGGTGTTGCTCCGTCGATGTCGGCGGCCTCGTAGAGCTCCTGCGAGATTCCGGAGAGGCCGGCCAGATAGAGAAGCATGTTGTTGGAGCCGATCGCGCCCCAGAAGCCCATGATCATGATCGACGGTTTCGCCCAGTAGTAGTCGGCGAGCCATTTCGGCGCGACGAATCCGTCCGCCGAAGTCGCTTCGGCAGGCATGGCGAGAACAACGTTGGTCATGCCGAGCAGAATGAACAGCCCGATCATGATGATGCCGTCGATGATGATGGCATCCGCCATCCCGTAGTCGGACACGCATTTATAGTCTCTGCCGAAGAAGAACATCGCGATGAGGGCGATTACGCCTGCCGCCGCGAAGAAGAAACCGAAAGCTCCGCCCCAGCCGAGTCCGCTCCAGAGCTGTGCGCAGAGAAGCGGGATTATCAGCAGTACCGCGCCGATGATCACGCTGGCCGTTCCGCATTCTCCATAGTACCAGCGATGGCAGCGGCGGAACATTGCGATGGCGTAGGCGAGTCCCATCAGGACCAGCAGAACACCGGCAATTCCGGCGGCCGCTTTGGGCGAAAGACGGGCTGCAATCGGCGTGAGCCAGTCGAGGATCGGCTGGAGAATGTTGTTGATCGGGCCATTCTCGGGACTGTAGAGTTTTTTCCAGAGAATGTAGGTCGCCACGCCGGAGGTGAAGCTCGGAAAATAGAACAGCGTGCGGTAGACGGTTTGCCCGCCGACGGATCCCCCGACGATTACCGCACCCGCGATGCCGCAGACGAGAAGCGTCATTGCCGTCGACGCCATGCCGACCAGGACCAGCATCATGCAGCAGACCGTCATGACGATGGTGAGAATGATGATTCCGTACAGTTTTCTGGAGCCCGCCTTGAAGTCATGGTTCAGCAGCATTGCCGCCGCGAGGCTTCCGGCGACGCCGAACGGAATGCCGATCATCAGGAACAGCGTGTTCCCGAGATAGGTGAAGAAATCGGGATCGGTGAAGAGTTTGACAAAGTTCCCGAAGCCGACGGACTTGACCGTCGCTGTCTGGAACATATTGTGCATTTCGAGATTCCAGTCGGTGAACGCCATGAAGAGCGAGATCACCAGCGGGACCGCCGTAAACACAAGGAAGCCGAGAATGTTGGGCAGAAGGAACAGCATTCCCACCGAGGCTTGTTTGAGATCGTTTTTTTTCAGATTCAGCATCGTTATTTCTTCCTTTCCGGTTCGGCAAGCATATCTTTGGATTTGTAGTATTTCAGATAATAGGGATTTTTGATCCATTCCGCCGGAATTTTTGTGCCGTCGGCCTTGTACTGATCAATTTTTTTCTGAATGGCGGTATCTTCCGCATACTGTCTGGCCAGTTTCGGATTTTCGCGGATCGTCTGCTGAATGGCCATATTGATGCGGTCTTCCGCCTCTTTGACAGCTTCCTCAGCGGTGGCGCGGTCGTTGAGGTATTTGTCGAGGGCGTAGACATACCAGTCGCGGCCGGTGGAGGAATAGTAAGGGGTCTGCGGAATCGGGAGAGCCAGCTCCATCGCCCATTTCAATTCGTTGGCATGGACATTTCCTTCGTTGGGATATTCCGGCGGTTTGAGGTATTCCGGATTGTTTATCGCGAATTTCGGATTCGGCGGAAGACCGTCGACGCCGCGGATGATGTGATCGTTGTAATCCTTGCTGGCAAGAAATTCAAAGAAGTATTTTGTCATGTTCGGATCTTTTGTCGCCGCATACATCGAAGTGATTCGAGCGGAACCGATCATATTCCGGAACTTTCCGGACTGCGGATATTGAACGCAGTACAGCGGAATCTGTTCTTCTTTCGGCAGTTCGCGGAAACGTATGAGTGCGTAACGTCCGGTAACGACTATGGCGTAAGTGCCCTGAATGAAGTGTGTGAAGGTGGCTCCGCCATATCCGCCGGTTTCTACATTTTCGGAAGCCACGTCGGCAGCTGTCGGAAGAATTTTATCGGTATAGGTCCATTTGTAGAGCAGTTTCATCGGTGCGATGTAGCGGGGATCATTGACGGTGGATTTCGTCAGAGTTTCATTGAAAACGTCCATTCCCTGGCTTCTTGCGTTGATGAGGTTGAACATGGAACCAAAGCCGGAAGCCGCTGAGCAGAAGAAAACCTTTTTGTCCGGATTGCCTGCATTAGCCTTTTTGACGAATTCCTTTCCAATCCGTTCGAATTCCTCCAGGGTGATCTCTTCCTTAGGGAGTTTCACCCCATATTTTTCGAATGTTTTTTTATTGATCCAGAAGTTGGTTACCGCCACGTTGCAGGGATATCCCGCCTGCTTCCCGTCATAAGAGGAAAGAAGTCCGGCGATGCCGGGATAGGTGGTGTCGAGTCCGAAATGTCCTTCTTTTGCGTACGGGGTGAGATCCTTGATGATTCCCATTGCATAGAATACCGGGACGATGGAGAAATCAAGGAGGTCGCCGCCGACTCCGGAGACCGCCTGAATCAGCGTGCTCTGATTGCTTGCCGTATCGAGTTTGACAGCGAATGCCGGCAGACCGGGCGTCTTCTGAAGTTCCGGATGAGTCTTTTCCAGCCATCGGGAGAACATTTCAATCTGTTCGTACCGCTGGGGGTTCGGATCGCTGTTCCAGTAGATGAGCGGGTATCCCGTCTGTTGTTCCGGTTCCGACAAATAGGTGTAGATTGATGCTGCCACCAGTATTGCCAGAATTCCAAAAAAAAGTTTGTTCATCCGTGCAAATCCTCCTTCTTTCTTTTATTCATTTTTTGATTCTGTCAACATTCAAACGTCGGGAGCAAACAGGAAAAAAATCCGGAAGATACGGTTCATGCAAAACCGTCTGCACGGCTGGTATTGCAATTGCCCCATCCGTTTTCTATATGGTTTTTTCTATCTGCAAATTATTCAGCCTATAATATAACCGCAGAAAAGAAAAATCCCAGTCCCCGATTGAAAATAATCCGTAAAAACAGGAGCCGCCGGAATGACAAGACCGGTTTTTTTCATTTCTGTCATTCCATTGCCGGGAATAACTCTTCCGCCAGGAAGAGTGCGCTTTGCTTTTTCCTCATTTTCCGCGGGTGCGGACTCCCGGGATGGATACGGCTGGATTCTTTTCGACTCGAATTGCCGCAAGAACGGAATTCGACAGCCCTGCATCGGGAAATCCGTGGGAAAACAGGCGCGGATTGAAGCGATGTTCCATTTTTTTGATTTTTCATTTGCAGAATTGTCATTTCCGTGGTAAATTTCCATCTCAGGAAAACATCCAACCCAGGAGATGAACCATGCGCGTATTTTTAACCGGAGGAGCGGGATACATCGGCAGCGCCTGCGCTGAATATCTGCTCGACAGAGGCTACGAGGTCACCGTATTCGACGACCTCATCACAGGACACATCGAAGCCGTTGATCCGAGAGCCAAATTCATCAAGGCCAATCTCAGCGACCGCGAAAATCTCATCAAGGTCGTCAAAGAAGGCAAATACGATGCCATCATGCACTTTGCGGCATTCTCTCTCGTCGGAGAATCCATGAAAAATCCGAGCAAGTATTTCAACAACAATCTTGCCAACGCGATCAATCTTGCCGACGCCGCCGTGGAAGGGGAAGTCAAAACCTTTGTCTTCTCCAGCACCGCCGCGACATTCGGCGAACCCGAAGAAGTTCCCATCAAAGAAGATGCCCCCCAGCATCCGATCAATCCCTACGGCGAATCCAAACTCGGCTTTGAAAAAGTCCTGAACTGGTACAGCCGGATCTATGGACTGAAATACGCCGCACTCCGCTACTTCAATGCAGCCGGAGCCACCGGAAAATACGGAGAGGATCACAATCCGGAAACCCATCTGATCCCGATTCTGCTTCAGGTGGCACAGGGAAAACGCGAAAAGGCTCTTCTTTTCGGAGACGATTACGATACGCCCGATGGAACCTGCATCCGCGACTACATCCATATTCTCGACCTTGCCCAGGCGCATGAAAAAGCGCTCTTCGCCCCGAAGAGCGGTCATTACAACCTCGGCACCGGCAGCGGACTGAGCGTAAAACAGATTCTCGATACCGCCCGCAAGGTCACCGGACATCCGATTCCGGCGGAAGTTGTCCCCCGTCGTCCCGGCGATCCGCCGCGCCTGATCGCGTGTTCCGACCGCGCCCGCAAAGAACTCGGCTGGGAACCCAAATTCGAGGATGCCGGCGCCATCATCGAATCCGTCTGGAAGTGGCTGGAAACCCATCCGAACGGATATTCCAAATAAGAATCTTTCCCGGGGGACGGGGATTTCCGCCGTCTCCCGGATTCCGATGGAACCATCATGTCAGAACAATGGCAGATCACAGGGCCTTATACCATCTTTGATCTTGAAACGACCGGCATGAGCCCCGTGCATGACCGTATCGTTGAACTCGGAGCGGTTCGGATTGATACCGATGGTTCCCTGTCGCGCTATTCTTCCCTGGTCAATCCGGGAATTCCGATCTCGCGCAGGGCGTCGGCGGTGCACGGTATTACGGACCTGATGGTCGCGGATGCCCCTTATTTTGATGTCGTCGCCCGGGAGTTCATGCAGTTTGCCGGGAATTCCAAGCTCGTGGCGCACAATGCAAGGTTCGATCTTTCCTTTCTTCAGGAAAGTCTGCACAGGTGCAGTCTGGATACATGGACCTCGGGTGCGTACGACAGCATTTCTCTGATCCGCAAGGCGTATCCGGGGATGCCGAGTTACAGCCTCCAGTCTCTGCGCACGGCATTCTCGCTCGGCGAGGGGGTCACAGGGAATGCTCACCGCGCACTTTACGACGCGGAACTGACGGCGGAAATTTTCTCCATGGCAATGAAGCGCCTTTACGAGCTCTACAACTGATTCCGCGGTCTTCTATTCCTGGAATTTGAGCCGCTTCAGGCATTCCCGCAGTTCCGGAGGAAGATCCGGCATATTCCGGATCCGGAAAGCCTGGAATTCGCGACGGAGCGGATAGTTTCCCCGCTGTTTTTCGAATGTCCCGGGGGAGCTCCGCAGTTTTGCGTCGTCCTGCCGGATGTCATAGGAGGCATACACCGCATCGGCCAGAGAGAAGACTTCCAGCTCATGGTGCTCCGGCAGGGGGATAACAGGATACCACGACTCCAGACCGGCTCCTCTCCATCCGAAAAATTGTGCGACGGTTCGAACGCTGGCGGCGGTGCCGTTCGCTTTGCCGTCGGTGGAATATCCGGCGATGTGCGGAGTGGCGAAATCAAGGAGGCCCATCAGTTCCGGATCGATCTCCGGTTCCCCCTCCCATACGTCCAGAGCCGCTCCCCGGATTTTCTTTTGCAGCAGCGCCCGTTTCAGTTCCGGATTGTCCACAACCTCTCCGCGTGATGTGTTGATTACAACCGCTCCGGGTTTCAGACTGCCTAGAAACCTCTGATCCGCCAGATGGAAAGTCGGGTATTTTCCGCTGCGTTCCAGGGGAACATGGAATGTGATGAAATCGGCTTCCCGGCAGATTTCGTCAAGAGCAGTGAATCCTGAATGTCCCTCGTTCTCCTCCCGCGGAGGGTCATTTACGAGAACGGTCATCCCGAGGGCAGAGGCAGTCTCAATGACACGTCTGCCGACATTGCCGGCCCCGATTACACCAAGCACTCTCCCTTTCAGCGGCATATTGTATTTCAGGGAAAAAGAGACCAGCAGAGAGGTCAGGTACTGGGCGACGGAAGGAGCATTGCAGCCGGGGGCGTTCCTCCAGACGATTCCGCGCCGCGCGCAGTAGACCGTGTCGATATGGTCATAGCCGATTGTTGCGGTTGCAATCAGTTTTACGTTTGTGCCGTCGAGAGTTTCCGCATTGCATCTGGTTCTGGTCCGTGTGATGACGGCATCGGCGGTGAGAAGTTCCTGTTTTGAAATCCCTGCGCCAGGCAGAAACGTCATATCGCAGAAAGCGGAGAGCGGAGACTCCCGGAGAAAAGGAATCCTGTCATCCGCGACAATTCTGATTTTCTTCATAAAAATAGTCCATTCCTTTTGAAAGATTCGTGAATTCAGTATATTTTACAGTATGAAAACGAAAATCGCCAGCTGGATTCTGTTATTTTTCACATTTATTCCCGCATTCTCCGCGGAGGTGCCTTCCTTTCAGGATGCGGGAGGCAAAGCGGACAACATCGTCCGGAGGACTCTGGACAAGCTTCGTCTTTCCTGGCGCGGGTTCAAGGAGAACATCTCGTTTGCCGTTTATTCTCTCCGCGATCAAGCCGTGTACTCCCGGCGCGAAGCG
>CALXMJ010000294.1 GCA_944389445.1 uncultured Victivallales bacterium
CAGGATGCCGATGGCCGGAGTCACAAAGTTTTTGCAGAGAATGTTCACGCAGTTCTTGGCCCTCGTGAGTCCTGTCTCCACCAGCGCGAAACCGAGGTGCATGACAAAGACAAGAAAGGTGCCGATGAGCATCCAGAGATTGTTGACTGTAAAGAGAACTTCCGCCGGGGTGGGGCCTTTGATGCTCTCTTTTGCCGCGGCGGTTTCCGGGACGACGTCTGCGAAAAGAAGAGCCGCCGCAGTTGCCAGCAGAAGGGTTGTCAGTAATTTCATCATGATTTGTCTCCTTTCCGTGATCAGCCGATTGCCGTTGTTCCGGTTTCCCCGGTACGGATTCGAATGCAGTCGTCGAGGGTTGTAACAAAGATTTTGCCGTCGCCGATGGTTCCGGTGCGGGCTCCGGCGATGATCGCTTCCAAAGTCGGTTTCACAAATTCGTCGTTAACCGCGATTTCGATCCGGACTTTTTTCAGCAGATGAACCTCCTGAACAACGCCGCGATAGGCTTCCATATATCCCTTCTGCTGTCCGCAGCCGAGCGCGTTTGTGACTGACATTTTGAAAATTTCCCGTTTGAACAGCTCCTGCTTGACCGCATTCAGCCGTTCCGGTTTGATGTACGCCGTGATCAGTTTCATTGGAACCTCCTTTTCGTTGATTCACGCATTGCCGGTTCTTCAAGCAGACCGCGTGCCAATCGGAGAAATACATGCGGCGGATCCCGGTCCCGGACTCAAATAAGGAAAAGTGTTTCAGAAGGAAGAGGCATATCTGTTACAAAATTGTAATTCCCATATCCGGGATTATGACAAAAAACGCCGCCTCGTCCGGGAAAAAGATCCGGGCCACGGTCCTGTGGTGAAAATGGAGGGCAACGTTCCGGGGAATGCTTCGCCTCGTCCCCTCTGGAAAGCGGGGATTTTCCACATTCGCCACACGGACGGATTCACCGGAAGAGGCGAATCCCGAGCGGCAAGGTCGATCGCCGGAGGGAATCCGCGGTTTCCCGTTCCGCCGGCAGGACCGCTCAAACATAACGATGCGAAATCCGAAGTTCATTTCTATGTGTATTGAGAACGCCGAAGGAGAATGATACCGGAAACTTTTCAGTCTTCCGGCTGTCTAATATCTTTGATTTCCGGAGAAGCCGTGCTATGTTTCTTCTGTCAGGGAAAGGACCGCCGAGATGACCGGTTTGCGATGCATCGTACTTCTTTTTTTGCTGTTTTCTCTTGTTCCGCAGCTCCATGCGCGGAGTATACGTTGCAGCGTATGCGGAAAAATCATCCGCGGACAATATCTGATGGCGGACGGAAAGGCTTTCTGTTCTCAGAGCTGTGCCGACAGGACCCTTCCGAAATGCGCCCGGTGCGGAAAGATTCTCCGTGACAACAGCTTCCAATACAAGAATCAACATTACTGTTCCATCGACTGCATGAAACAGGTGCTGCCGAAGTGCGACAGCTGTGGCCAGCCGATTGCCGGAAAATATGGCGTCTATGAAACGCCGATGGGAAAGAAGAGAATGCTCTGTCATCACTGTTCGCTTCTGTCGCGCTGTTTTGCCTGCGATCTTCCCGGAAGAACGAGCCGTCTTCCGGACGGGCGATATCTCTGTGAAGCATGCGCGCGGGAATCCATCCGGGATCCGAAAGAGGCGGAAGCCCTTTTCCGTGAGGTGCGCGAAATCACCGAAAAGATACTCGGGGAACGGATTTCCTGTCCGCTCCGGCTTCATATTGTCGATTACCCGGCCTTGCGCAAAATCACGAATCTTCAACTGGACGACACCGCCATCGAACTCGGATTCTGTCGATGCAATATGCTGGAACGGAAAACGGGAAATGTCTCTGAAATCATCGGATACCGATGTAATATTTATCTTCTGGATTCCCTGCCGCGCTGGCGGTTTATTGAGATCGCCGCGCATGAACTGGCGCATCACTGGCAGTATCACAAGTTTCCGTATCTGAAGACGGAACCGAGAAAGATTCCGGAAGGATTTGCAGAATATATATCCTCTCTTGTGAATATCGCATATAAACAGGAGCATCTGAATAAAACGAAACTGGAGCGGCGGGATTTCATTTACGGTTCCGGCTATAAGCTTTTTCTCGGGATTGCAAAGCGGGGCGGGCTTCCGGCGGTGTTCCAATATCTTCGACGGCAGGAAAAGAGCGGGAATGGGACTGCAGAAGTCCCGGAATCGTGACGCCGTTTTCTCCTTCCCCCGGGGAGCCTGCTGTTTTTTTCGACCGTCGGATTCGGCGTTTTGCCGGTCCATCGTCCTGATGCGGAAGAAAACTTAATCCTGGATGGTGCGAATCGTTTCTCCCCGGACTTGCAAGGCAATGTTTCCAAAACTGAGGCATCGCAAAAAACGGAAAGGCTCCGGAGGGAAGAGCTGGTGCCGGAAGAGTGGATGGAAATTTCCTTCCTTTATTCATTTCCGGGGATTCCTTCTCTTGACTTTTGGCATCATACGTTATATAATATAAGATGAATTATCAATTATCTGATTTTAAACGGGAGCTGTGATTCAAATGCGTTTTCAATGTCCGGAATGTCACGAGATTGTCTCGGTGGATCATGCGGAGGCCGGAAGCAATGTGCAGTGCGGGCATTGTCAGAAAGTGGTTCAGGTGCCTGCATCCAGAACGGCTCCGGGCGCAGTGATCGCGGACTTCATCATCATCAGGGAGCTTGGCCGAGGCGGGATGGGGATTGTGTATCTTTCCCATCAGATTTCGCTTGACCGCTCCGCCGCATTGAAAGTCCTGGCGGAATCGTATGCAAACAATACGGAGTTTGTTGTCGGCTTTATCAAGGAAGCGCGTGCGGCAGCAAAGCTGAACCATCCGCATATTGTGCAGGCGTATGCCGTCGGAGAGGACGAGGGACTGTATTATTTCGCCATGGAGAATGTCGACGGCAAGACCATGAAAGAGGTGCTCGCCGAAAAGAAAATTATCCCCATTGAGGAAGCGACACAGATCATTCAGCAGATCGCCGAAGCCCTGGACTATGCGTGGAAGGAGCAGCGGCTCGTTCACCGGGATATCAAACCGGATAATATCATGCTGACGAATAACGGCAAGGCGAAACTGGCGGACCTCGGTCTTGCGCGCGTTGCCGGCGACAAGGATGAAAAAGAAGACAGTGACGAGGTCATGGGGACTCCCCAGTACATCAGTCCGGAAGCCCTGCTCGGGGAACCGATGGATATCCGGAGCGATATTTACAGCCTCGGCGCCACCTTTTATCAGTTTGTTACAGGCCAGTTCCCCTTTAACGGCAATTCCGCCTCCGAGATTGCCAAAAAGCATATTACGGATCCCCTGGTTCCTCCGGTTAAAGTGAATCCCTCGGTTCCGCAGAATATCTCCGACGTTATTGTGAAGATGATGGAGAAAGATCCGAATAAACGATATCAGGATGGGGAAACTCTTGTGGAGGAACTGCGAAACATCCGGAAAAGCCGGGCGGTTTCCGGAAAAGTTCCCCGTCTGAAAATACCGACCACCAGCTCCGTCTCTCTTCAGAAACTCGCCGGATTGACTCCGGAGGAAACCGCAGCGAAAACTCCTGTGCTGAAAATGCCGGGAGCTTCGGCTCCTTCGCCCGCAGCCGCATCTTCGCCAGCGCCAGCATCGGCTTCCCCGTCTGCGCCTTCGGTGCCGAACGGACCGGCTCCGGCGCTTAAAATGCCCTCGAAATCCAAGCCGCCTGAACCGCCGAAGGAGGAGACTCCCGTTTCCACCGAAACGAAAAACGGCGGACTCGGCAAGAACAAGGACTCCAAAGTTTCAAAACAAGTCAAGAAGATGAAGGAGCAGCGGGAGAAACAGGCAACGAAAAAAGTTGTCGGGTCTGCTGTTCTGGCGGTGGTTCTTCTCGCCGCAATTGGAATCGGCGCATGGGTTGCGTTCGGCGATGGAAAAGAGAAACTGA